>JAYVOI010000207.1:0-21912 GCA_043758005.1 Ilumatobacteraceae bacterium | reverse complement strand
TGTGACCGACGCGAAGCGACGACCCATGAACGTCATTGAAATCTGCTCGCCGAGGCGGCACCAGGGCCGAACGTCACCGAACGATGCCGCCCGGCGGGCAGCAGTTCGCCAAGATGTGTGGGTGGACCTGATGGCCGTGCTGATCGAGCACGGAATGCTGCTGCAATCTGCGCACGGGCCGCTTCCGAACGTGGCCGAACTGGTGGCCGGCGAGCGGATCGCGGGGAGCTGGTGGGGTCATCCGAAGGGGCACCAGATCTTCGCCGAGCTGGAGGCGCTGGATGCCTCGCCCGACGTCGTGCGGATGCGCCTGGTGAACGGCAAGGTCACGCTGGTGCATCGTCGCCTCTGGCCGGCCCTCGTCAGGCTCGCCGATCGCTTCCCGGAACCGCGGCTGGCAGTGCTGCTCGAAGAGCACACCGCGTCGGGCGCTCATCGAGTGCACGAGCAACCGTTCGCCGACTGGGTCACGCCCGACATCGCCGAGGCGGCGCGCCAGTTGCCGGAGGCCGAGGCCCTCGACCAACTGCCCGCTTGCCTCGCGGGGTTGGCATGAGCGCTTCGACGCGCCAGACTTGTGGGGTCGAAGGGGAGTAGCCCTCGGGATCGGTCGTCAACACGGTAGCGATAGCTGCCCGGCCCCCCGCCCGCCACCAGCGGGAGCAAGACCTTCGGCTGTCCGTGTATCGAGACAGCCGAAAGGTGTCTGCATTGATGTTTGCTACTTCTCCCCCAGGTGATCGTTCCCGGTTCGTCGACATCGACGTGTCCGTCGGGGCATGGATCGCTCTGCTCGCCGTCATCGTCGTCATGCTGGCGATCGATCTGTACCGGCACCGCGAGGCGCACGCGCCGACACCGAGAGAGGCTGCCACCGAGTCGGTCATCTGGGTGATGTCCGGCCTGGCGTTCGCCGCGGTGATCGCATTCACGTTCGGCAGCGGTGCCTTCGGCGAGTTCATCAGCGGCTACCTGATCGAGAAATCGCTCAGTGTCGACAACGTCTTCGTGTGGTCGATGTTGTTCGCCACCATGTCGATCCCTCTGAAGTACCAGCATCGGGTGCTGTTCTGGGGAATCTTCGGCGCACTGGCGTTGCGGGCGATCTTCATCGTCTTGGGCAGCGCCCTCATCAGTCGATTCTGGTGGCTACTGCTGGTGTTCGGGGTGTTCCTCGTCTACACCGGCGCCAAGATCATCCGCCACCGCGACGACGAGGCCGAAGACGAGTCGACTCGCGGCCTGGGTGTGCTGCGCAAGATCATGCCGGTCACCGACGACCTCGACGGCCAACGGTTCTTCACCCGGCTCAACGGCAAGCGTGCGGCCACGCCACTGCTGGCGGCCCTGGTCGTCGTCGAGGTGACCGATATCATCTTCGCGGTCGATTCGGTGCCGGCGATCCTTGCCGTATCGAATGAGTCATACCTCGTGTTCGCCTCGAATGCGTTCGCGATCCTCGGCCTCCGGGCGATGTACTTCCTGCTGGCCAACGCCAAGGAGCGGTTCCACTACTTGTCGCACGCGCTCGGCGGAATCTTGATCTTCGTCGGCATCAAGATGACGGTCTCGCACTGGTTCCACATGAGCACGTACTTGTCGCTCGGGATCATCGTCGCCATGCTCGTGGCGGCGATCGTGTTCAGCCAGCGGCGGGCGCGACTTTCTTCTTCGGAGGCGGCACACCCACCGACGGCGCCCGGTCGGCCCACTCCGGCCAACGCCGACGACTGACGATCGACAGCAGGCGCAGCAGCTTCATCGCCTTCTCGTCTTCCTGGGCCGGGCGGGCGATGATCACGCCATCGGCGATCATGCGCGTGATGACCTCCTCGCCGAGCTCGGTCCGCACGATCGTGAGCGTCCAGTCGTTGTCCTCGCCGATACCACCGGTGGCGATGTCGCTGTGCTCGGCGGCGAAGTCGGGGCAGCTCTTGCAGCCTTCGCGGGTCCACTGATGGCATTCCTTGAGGTCGATCTCGTGATACGAGCCGTCCTTCATCCAGATCTGGAACACGCCCTTGATGTTCATCTTGGCCATGTCGGCCTTCTTCAAGCCGTACTTGGCCTCGAACAACTCGGGGAAGATCGCGTCGTCGAAGGTCTTCGAGCAGAGCAGCCCGATGTTGAAGACGAACGGCTTGCCCACCTTGCCCGCCTTGCGGTCCCACATCACCGGGGGCGACGACGTCTGACAACCCATCCCCACCAGTGCGAGGCGCGTCATCCCGGCATCGATGGCCTCACGGAGTGCCAGCGGGTTGGCGCAGTACGTGTAGCGACTGCCGGCGGTTGCCAGCACGTCGTCGACCGTGCGCGCCAGCACCGGCTTGGCCTTCCACGCGTCATCGGGCTCGACGCCGCTGACCATCGCGGCTTCGATGTAGTCGTTCTGCATCAGCCACACCAGCATCGCTGATACGAAACCACCGTCTTGGCCCTTCTCGTGCTGCATCGTGTCGGTCGCCCGTGTCAGCAGCAGTTGCCGCCAGATGCCAGCCATCTCGTCGGGCTCACGGATGCGGCCGAACAGGTGCATGTCGGCACTGGTCTCCCACGTACGAAAACGCGGGCACGCACGGGTGCACGTGGTGCATCCCTTCTCGCCGTGGATGCAGTTGTCGAGGCCGAGCTCCTCCTCGAGGTGGAACGGCTTGTACTTGCCCTCTTCGTGCTCGTACCCGATCACGTCATGAGGACACGTGACGACACAGCCTGCGCACCCGGTGCACAACCCGGTGGTGATGACCTCCTCGTACAGCTCTTTCCACTGTGCGGTCCAGCGCTCGGCCTTGGCCGGCGGTGATTCGGTCGCAGTCATGGTTCCGACTGTAGGTGTCAGACGGCGTCGCTGCCCTCTTCACCCGTGCGAATGCGCACCAAGCGGTCGACGTCGGTGACCCAGATCTTGCCGTCACCGATCTTGCCCGTCGCCGCCGCGTCTCGGATGGTGTCGACGAGTCGGTCGGCCATCGCGTCGTCGACGACCAGTTCGATGCACACCTTGGGGACGTAGTCGATCTTGTACTCGGCGCCGCGGTAGGTCTCGGAATGGCCACCCTGGCGACCGAACCCCCGCGCCTCACTGACGGTCATGCCCTGCACCCCGGCCGCCTTCAACGCCTCTTTGACGTCGTCGATCTTGAACGGCTTGACGATCGCGGTGATGAGCTTCATCGGGGGATTCTACGACACCACCGGAGCGTCCCAAAAAGGGCAGCGTCCCCAGGCCATCTGCGGAAAGACGACCTGGGGACTGCCCCTGACAATGGGCGTCGTTGGGTGCGACGTCGCCCAGTGTTCTGGCCAGTCGCCTAGGGCGACCGGCAATCGCGTACTGTACGCGTGTCCAATGGTTGCTGTACAGCCCCATGGCCAACTTTCTCGTGAACTATCGCACGAGGATTCCCTGGTAGCACAAACATTGCCACCGAGCGTGAGCTGAGCTCACCCGGCTTGGTGTCAGCGCAGCAAGGACAGCCTGCGACCGACCCGTTCACCGGCCAGGGCGCGTTGCACGCGATCCATGGCCGCCGGGTCGAGTTTGCGGCCGACGCGGTCGGAGATCGTGAACCGGTCGTGGATGATGCCCTCGCCGGTGGCGATGCGCGCCGTGTGCACGATCACCTTGGCGCGGGCGAACGCTGCGCTGATGGCCAGAAGCCCTCCGGGCTGGTCGGGCCCGATCACATCGCAGGCGGTGTGCCACGGCAGCGCCTCGTTGTCGAACTCGGCGATCAGCCCCAGGGCGATCGGGGCTCGAAGTGGCTTGCGCAGCGCAGCCTCGAACGCACCCGACAGTTCGCGCGCCCCGGGGCGGGAGCGAGACCGGACGACGAAGACGTCGAGCACGGCGCCGTCCGGCCACGTTGCAATCGTTGCGTCGACGATGTCGAGACCCCGCGTCGTCAACACGTCGGTGAGGTGCGCGAGGAGGGCATCGGAGTCGCGGCAGGCAACGTCGATCTTCCAATGGTCGGGCTCGGGTTCGGGGCTGACGGCGATTCGAACGGTTCCCGACCGGGGTAGCGGCTCGACCAGGCGTGCCTGGCGAGCCAGCTCATCGGGGGCGTGCGACAGCAGGTACGACGTCGGCGCGAATCGCAGGCGCTCGATCGCCGACGACTCGTCGAGCAGGCGCTGTGCTGCCAATCGGCGTGCTGCGGCAAGGTTGGTGGCTTCGCTTCCCGTCAGTTCCGGGTGATCCAGGGCCTCCTGGATCAGCGCATGACGCTCGTCGAGCGCCTCGCGATGCCACGTCGGCAGCGGGCCGAGCGCCAGCGCCAACTGGTAGGCGTCGCGGGCGTGTTGCACGCTGACCAGGTGGGCGGCCAGTTGCAGGATCTCGCGCTCGTCGAAGCCACTCGGGCTGTTGGTCGAGGCCCGCAACAGCCGAGCGTCGTTGACGATCGCCGCGATCCGTTGCGCGTCGGCCTTCGGGACCAAACGGTCGAGCAGTGAGACCGAGCACACCTCGGTTGCGGCGGCGTCGCGACAGACGTCGGCCGCCATGGCAGCCAGGACGAGGTCGTCGGACGGATGCCCGTTCTCGACGGCGAGGTCGTCGAGACGCTCGGCGATGTGGAACCGCAGCGCCCCGAGGGGATCGAGATCGCTGACGTCGGCGCGCCTGCGCCGCATTGCATCGGCGATCTCGGGCAGGGCCCGTTCGAGCAGCCCGGTCACCTCCAGCAGCCGCCAACCGCGAGGCTCGTGGGCGCGGAGCAAGCGGATCAATGACGACGTGTCGTCCTGCGTCCATCGCAGTGGTTCGTCTCGATTGGTGCCGAACCAATCGAGCAACTCGGGACCCGGGCGAGCGTGGCTGGTTCGCGCTGCGGCCTGGAACGCGAGCGGGATGGTCTCGTCGACCGGTGGGATGCCCTCGAGGTGGATGACGCCGTGCTCGATCGTCAGCCAGCCTGCCTCTGGTTGTGCGGTCGGCGGCGGCGCGTCGCGCCGGGCCCGTGCGCCGGTCACCCCGAGGCGCAGCTTCAACAACGGTGGAGTGATGACCGTCGACAGCAGGATCACGGCCAGCAATGCCCCGTACAGGTCTTTGCCCAGCACGCCGTTGCTCAGGCCGATGCTGGCGAAGATCAGTCCGACCTCACCACGCGGAACCATACCGATGCCGATCAGCAGCTTGTCGGAACGGGTGCCCGCTGCACCCCAGGCCGAGGCCAGCTTGCCGAGGAAGGCGATCACCGACAGCGCCGCGGCCAAGCCGAGGACGCTGGCCTTGCCCATCGCCGCGACGTCGGTGTTGATCCCGATCTGCACGAAGAACACCGGGATGAAGATGTTGCCGATCACCCCGAGATCGCCGGCGATGCGCTCGTTGTGGTCACTGCGCCCGATCGCCAGGCCGGCCATGAATGCGCCGATGATGAAGGCGAGCTTGGCGAGATCGGCCAGTTGGGCGAATCCGAGTGCAATGACCAGCGCGGCCACGGTGACCGCCGCGCCGGAGCTGGCACGACGCTGCACGAAGTGCAACACCTTGGGGATCAACGTCAACCCGACGACACCGGTGAACAGCAGGAAGGCGATGGCCAGCCCGAGCGTGCCGACCACGGTGCCGACGCCGACGGAACCGTCGTCGACGATCTTGACGACGACGGTCAGGATCACCAGGCCCAGCACGTCATCGGCGATTGCAGCGCCCAGCACGATGCGGGCCTCGGTGGTGGCGAGTGCCCGCAGATCGCCGAAGACGCGGGCGGTGATGCCGACGCTCGTCGCGGTCAGCGCTGCACCGATGAACAGCGATGTTGTCGTCGAGTGGCCCAGTGCCACGCCGGCCAGCGTGCCGCCGGCGAATGGCAGTGCCACCCCGATCACGGCGACCATCAACGATGCCTTACCGACCTTGCTGAGCTCACCGAGGTCCATCTCCATGCCGACCTGCAACAACAGCAGCAGCACACCGATCTCGCCGATCACGGCGATCGACACTCCGCGGGCACCGTCGAGGCCGACAGCATTGAGCACGGAAGGGCCGATCAGCACCCCCGCGACGATCTCGCCGACCACGGCGGGGATGTGGACCCGTTCGGAGATCTCGGCGCCGATCTTGGCGGCGGCGAGGATGATCAACAGGTCGAGCAGCAGCCTGCCGAGATCGATCGTCTCCGCGGTGGCCGCGATCACGGCCGGTCGCCGGCCAGGGCGGATGCCGCGTCGACCACATCGTCACTCAGCATCCAGCCCCGGCTGCGCACCGTCACCACCGAGTTCGGCCCCAGGGCGCGGCGGATCGCCACCAGCAGGCTGTCGCAACGGCGCTCGCTGAGATCGGCGAGCCCGGCGCGACGAGCCAGCTCACGGCGGCTGATCACCCGTCCACGGTTGGCCAGCAGCACGCTGAGAACCGACTGCTCCTGCTCTCCCAACACATACACGAGGGGGTTTGTGTGTCGATCCGGAAGAGCAGGACCAGCGGTGGCCATGTCGCAAGACGCTAGGAGCTGCACGTTTCTCGATCGTGTGGTCAGTGTGAACGGAATGTGAACCCGTGACCAATGCCACCGGGGGAGAAATCGTGCGGTATCGGGCAACGAGTGAATACTGGTGTGATGGATCTGGCCTACACCCGCGACGCCGAGGCCTTCCGCGTCGAGATTCGGGAGTGGTTGGCGTCGAGCCTTCCCGCCGGCTGGGGCAGCGAGGGTTTCGAGATGTCGCCCGAGGAGCGCAAGGCCTTCAACGAACAGTGGCCGAAGAAGCTGTATGCCGGCGGTTGGATCTGCGCGACCTGGCCGAAGGAATACGGCGGCAAGGGCCTCAGCACGATGCAGGGCGTGGTGCTGGCCGAGGAGTTCGCCAGGGTCAAGGCGCCCATGCGGGCCGACTTCTTCGGCGACACCCTGGTGGGCCCGACCATCCTGCAATGGGGCACCGAGGAGCAGAAGCAGGAGTTCCTGCCGCGCATCCTCAACGGTTCGGTGCGTTGGTGCCAGGGCTTCAGCGAACCGAACTCCGGTTCGGACCTTGCGTCGTTGATGACCAGTGCGGTGCTCGATGGTGACGAATGGGTGATCAACGGCCAGAAGGTGTGGACGACCGGCGGGCACCACGCCGACTACTGCTTCTTGCTGACCCGTACAGATCCCGAGGCCCCCAAGCACAAGGGGATCTCCTATCTCCTGGTCCCCATGCGTCAACCCGGTGTCGAGGTCCGCGGGATCACCCAGCCCGACGGCACGGCGGAGTTCTGCGAGGTCTTCTTCTCCGAGGCGCGATGCCCGAAGGACAACGTCGTCGGCGGCGTCAACAACGGATGGAAGGTGGCCAACTCGACGCTGGCGTTCGAACGCGGCCAGTCGGCCACCACCGGCTACCGGCGCTTCGAGGACGAGTACAAGTTGCTGGTCGACCAGGCGCGATTGAATGGGGCCCTGTCGGATCCGGTGATCCGGCAACGTCTGGCCCGCTACTACACCAAGGTGCAGTTGCTGCGGATCAACGGCTTGCGGTCGCTGTCAGCCACGTTGTCGGGTACCAAGGATGCCGGCGTCGCTGCGCTCGGAGCGACCAACAAGATGTTCTGGACCGAGATGCATCAACAGGCCATGGAGTTGGCCGTCGACGTGTTCGGTCCTGCGTCGATGCTCGTGGAGACCGGGCCGGCGATCGGTTCGTGGCCAGGCGCGATTCGAGACAAGCGCCGCCCGGGCTACCTGGTCAGCCCGATGATCAGCGCGTTCTTCTTCAGCCGCAGCGAGACCATCTGGGGTGGTACCAGCCAGATCCAACGCAACATCGTCGGCGAGCGAGTGCTCGGCCTTCCCAAAGAACCATCCTGACCCCACGCCGCATGCAGCTCGACGGGGTGGATCTCGGGGATCGTCCCCGAATGTTCACGAAGCCGTTCGTGTTGGTGACGACAGCGGCGCTGGCGATGTTCGTCTACATCGGTGTGATGATCCCCCTGCTGCCGCGCTTGATCGAAGAGGAGCTCGGCGGCAATGAGATCGACATCGGCTTCAACCTCGCCGCGTTCAGCATCGCGGCGGTGCTGATCCGGCCGCGGCTCGGCCGGTACGCAGAGCGTCATGGTCTTCGCTCGACGATGATCAGCGGTGCACTGCTGGCCGCTGTTGCGACGGTCGTGTGCACGCTGATCGACAACCGGTGGGGCCTGTTGCCGTTGCGGTGCCTGCAGGGGATCGGTGAGGCCGCGGTCTTCGTCGGGGCGGCAACCAGCATCAGCGATCTGGCGCCGCCCGGCCGCGGCGCAGAGGCGGCGAGCTACTTCTCCGTCGCCGTGTTCGGCGGTCTCGGCATCGGCCCGGTGATCAGCGAGTCGGTGATCGGCAAGCATCGCTTCGACGCCGGTCTGTGGGTCGCCGCCGGGTTCGCTCTGCTCGCCGCGGCGTTGGCCACGCTGACCCCGAAAGGTGTCAGGCACCACGACGACGGCAGTCCTCATGGGCCTCGGTTCCATCGTTCGGCCATACCCACGGGAATGGTGCTGGCAATGGGTGTCGGCGGCTTCGTCACCTTCACCGCGTTCATGCCCGACTACTCCGTCACCGTCGGGCTCGACGGGTCAAAGTGGGTCTTTGCCACGTACGCGGCCGTCTGCTTGTTGATCCGCGTGGTTGCCGCTCGCGTTCCTGATCGGATCGGGCATGGCCGAGCGGTCACGATCGCTCTCTCGTTCATGTCGGTCGGGCTGGCCATGCTGTTCCTGTGGCCGCACCCGGTCGGCGTGTTCGTGAGCACGATCATCATGGCAATCGGCATCTCCTTCAACTACCCGTCGCTGATGGCGATGACGGTCAACGCCGTGCCGGAGCGCGAACGCGTCCGGGCGATCTCGACGTTCACGATGTTCTTCGAGATCGGCACGGCGACAGGCGCCTTGCTGTTCGGCACCCTCGCCGATCTCACCACGAAGCGAACTGCGTTCCTCGGCGGCGCGGCAGTCTGTGCCATCGGGCTGATCGTGCTGTGGAAGGTCGCCGTGCCGCGATCACGCCCCTACGTGGCTGTCTGAATTCCGGGAGCTGTCGAGGCCACGGGCCGGGCGCGTCGTGGTTGCGGGTGGCTCGACAACAAAGGCCCCTCACCTCTTTCGTGCAGCCGTTATGGTTCGCAGGTGAGCTCCGAAGCCCCTGTCGCCGTGGTCACCGGTGCAAGCCGAGGCATCGGTCGGGTCGTGACAGCGCGGCTTGCCGCTTCCGGCTACCGGGTGGCGGCCATCGCCCGCACGGCGGCGGCGCTCGAAGCGGTCGTCGACGAGACCGGTGCCGCGCCACATGCCGTCGATGTGACCGACGCAGCGGCCGTGGCCGAGACAGTGGGTCGGATCGAAGCCGAACTCGGACCGCTGCGCCTGTTGGTCAACAACGCAGGGATTGCCGGCGCAGATCTGGTCTCGTGGGAGCAGTCGCCCGACGACTGGTGGAAGGTATTCGAGGTCAACATGTTCGGGGCCTATCTGTTTTGCCGGTCCGCCTTGCCGGGAATGGTGTCGCGTCGAGCGGGCCGGGTCGTCAACGTGTCATCGGCCGCGGCGTTCTTCCGAATCGACGCGGACGACTCGGTGCTCAGCTCGGCGTACATGGCGAGCAAGGCAGCCCTCATCCGTTTCACCGAAGCGCTGGCCGGCGAAGCGCGCTCCGCCGGCGTCACGGTGTTCGCGATCTCGCCCGGGATGATCAAGACCGACATGACCGCGGCCGTGTTCGCCGACATCTGGGACGAGGCGAACGTGTGGTCGCCGCCGGAGCTCGCCGCCGACCTGATCGAGTTCCTCGAATCGGGCGCACTCGATGCCTTGAGCGGGCGCTACATCCACGCCCGCAACGACGATTGGCGCGGCATGGCCGACCGCATCCCGGAGATCCTCGAGCGCGACCTGCACGCGCTTCGAGTCGTCCAAGACTGACGCGCCGCCATCCTCGAGGCGGTCGCGGCATGACCGTCGTGGAGACGGTCAGCGTGTGACAACCCCGGCGGTTTCGGGACACGGTCAGGCGGTGGAGCGCACCGACGTGGCTGTCTGAATTCCGCTAGTCAGGCGCACGATCGCAGGCCACAATGACGATGTGATCCTCGACGACGAACAGTGCTACCGCGCTGCGCAGAGTCGCGACAGCCGCTTCGACGGCTGCTTCATCACGGCGGTCAAGACCACGGGGATCTACTGCCGGCCGAGTTGCCCGGCGATGACACCGAAACGCCACAACGTCGAGTTCTTCGTGACTGCGGCGGCCGCCCAGCAGCACGGGTACCGGGCGTGCAAGCGGTGCCGTCCCGATGCGTCGCCCGGCTCGCCCGAATGGAACGTGCGCGCAGATGTGGTCGGACGGGCGATGCGACTGATCGCTGACGGCCTCGTCGATCGCGAGGGTGTCAGCGGACTCGCCACGCGGCTGAACTACAGCGAGCGCCAGATCAACCGGCTGCTGACCAGCGAGTTGGGTGCCGGCCCACTGGCCCTGGCTCGTGCGCAACGCGCTCAAACGGCACGCACGCTGATCGAGACCACGTCGATGCCGATCACGCAGATCGCCTTTGCCGCCGGGTTCGCCAGCGTGCGTCAGTTCAACGACACCATCCGAGACGTCTTCGCCTCGACGCCGACCGATCTCCGCGGCACCCGTCGGCCGAATGCCGCCTCCGGCACCCTGTCGCTGCGCCTCGCGTATCGCCCGCCGTTTCACAGCGAGTCGATCTTCGGGTTCCTCGGCGACCGCGCCGTGCCTGGCGTCGAGATGTGGGATGGCGCCACGTATCGCCGCTCGCTGCGTCTCAATCACGGCAACGCCGTGATCGCCTTGTCGCCCGGCGCGAATGCGCCGGGGTCCAACGCGGTCACCTGCACCCTCCACCTCGACAACGTCGCCGATGCTCAAGCGGCGGTGCAACGCTGCCGGCGCCTTCTCGACCTCGACGCGGATCCCGACACCGTCGAGTCGCAGTTCGCCGACGATGCGATCCTGGCGCCGCTGGTTCGCAAACGACCGGGCCTGCGCTCGCCGGGGCACCCCGACGGAGTGGAGCTGCTGACCAGGGCTGTGCTCGGCCAGCAGGTGTCGGTGAAAGGGGCCCGCACGCTTGCCTCACGACTGGTCGCGATGGTCGACGATCGACTGACGGCGCCGGTCGACGGTGTCACCCACGCGTTCCCGACCGCATCGGCTATCGCCGGCTGCAGCCCCACCGACTTCGCCATGCCGAGCGCCCGCGGGCGGGCGCTCATCCACGCCTGCGAGCAGTTGGCGACCGGGCAGATCGTGGTCGATGCCGGTAGCGATCGCGAGGAGATCGCCCGCCAACTCGAGTCGTTGCCCGGCATCGGGCCGTGGACCGCCAGCTACGTCGCGTTGCGTGCATTGGGCGATCCCGACGTGTTCCTCCCGAGCGACATCGGCGTACGCAACGCGCTGCGCGCGATCGGCGCGGACTCGACACCGAAGGCCGCCGCGCAGCTCGCCGAGTCCTGGCGTCCGTGGCGCTCGTATGCGCTGCACCACCTGTGGGCGAGCCTGCAATGAAGGAGACCGACATGTACCAAACCGTGACCATGGATACCCCGGTCGGCGAACTCCGCCTGATCGCCGGCGAGCGCGGGCTGCGAGCCGTCCTCTGGGGCGCAGAGGACGTGGCCCGGATCGCCTCGATCGACGAGGCCGAATTGGTCGACGGCTCCAACGCGGTGCTCGAACAGGCGGTGACCCAACTCGAGGAGTACTTTGCCGGGACCCGGCGCGAGTTCGATCTCCCGTTCGATCCGCAGGGCACACCGTTCCAGCAGTCGGTGTGGATGGTGCTGCGCACGATCCCGTACGGCCGCACGATCAGCTACGGGCAACAAGCCGGCCAACTCGGTGACCCCAACAAGGCTCGGGCAGTGGGTGCCGCCAACGGCAAGAACCCGCTGAGCATCGTCGTACCGTGCCATCGGGTGATTGGCTCCGGTGGCCAACTGACCGGGTTCGCCGCCGGCCTCGACGTCAAGTCCTGGCTTCTCGACCACGAGCGCCAGCCCCGACTGCTGTAGCGGCGGTTGTGCTGTGTGTCCGATCGCGCGGTGGGCGCGACACCGGACTCACACCGGACAAGTCAGGCGCTGTGGCGGGCTCGGGCTTGCTGCTCGCGGCGGGCCTTGGCCTCGGCTTGCTTGGCGAGCTTGGCCGCCTTGCGCTTGGCCTTGATCTCCTCGTCGGCAGTCGGGGGAGGCAGCACGGCGACCTCTTCGTGCTCGGCGGGCGGGAGGGCCAGCGTCTCGTCGTGCTTCAGCAGGCGGGTCAGGGTGACCGAGGCTGCGGCTTCACCGGCGACCGAGCCGGCCATCATCAGGCGAACGGTGGCCACGCCATGCTTCTCGATCAATGCGGGCGTGGCTTCGAGCAGTTCGGCTTCGGTGGGATTGTCGGAGTGCTCGCCCAGGGCCTCGATGCAGTCGGCCAGGCATGGGTCGCACAGCAACGTCGTGATCTGCTCCAGACCGCCGTTCAACCGGCCCCTGGCCGCCGTGGCGCGCATCGCCAGCGTGCGGGTCGCCGGCTCGGCGAACCCGCCTTCGCGTGCCCCGCAGATCTCGTCCAGCGCGGTGCGGTGGTCGTCGGGCAGGCTGGTCACCAACGCTTCGAGTTCGTCGTCGGTCATCGCCGTGAATGCCCTGTCGAGCAGCGTCAGGCCTTGGAGGCGGTTCTTCATCTGGTTCATCGGCTTTCGAGGCTACCGGTCAGGCGGGAGTCGTCCGGACTTCGATGTAGCGATCGATGGGCATGACAGCGTCGATGAAGGTCTGCAAGTTGGAGGGCGTGATGTCGTGCAACACGCCTGGACGGTCCCGGAACTGGGTGATCAGCTCCGGCTTGTCGGGGGCTTTGGCCAGCAGATCGCCGATCGTCTGGTTGTCGAAGTACGTGTAGTTCTTGTCCATCTCGGCGATGGCCGCGTCGAACTCCGAAGTCGTCGGGCCGGCACTTCGCAATGAGGTGATGTCGTCGATCACGACCGTCGACAACTTGGCGATGTTCGTGGGATCGCCGGTCACGTTGAGGAACGACTCGACCAATTGATCAGGCTCGATGTTGAGCCCGACGAACGCCGATGGCGAGTACGAGGCTCCGAGCTCTTCGCGGATGTGATCGGTCAGCCGGGTGTTCAACACGCTCGTCAGCACATCGGCGTACACCGAGTCGGTTTCGGGGTCGGTGATCGGTGCGCTCCAGTCGAAGGTCAACGAGCCCTTGTTGCCCGTGCCGGCGTGCACTTCCTTGGTGACGACGCTCGACGGGGGATCGGGTTGGAAGTCTTTGAACTGCTCGGACGTGCCGCCGCCGCCCAGCGTGCCGAAGTAGCGGCGAACGAGATCCGTTGCCACGTCGATGTCGAAGTCTCCCGAGAGCGCGAACACCCAGTCGCCGGCGTTGGTGAACCGGTCGCGCCACACACGCTCGATCGTGCCGAGGTCCAGTCCGGCGAGCTCCGCCTGCGTCGGCACGACGCGGAAGCGCGGTTCGCTGCCAAACCGCGCATCCGTGTAGGCGATGTACTCGGCCAGGTCGGGGTCGCTGTTCGGATCATCGACATACGACTGCAGCGTCTCGACCGTCGAGTCGAGTGCGACGCTGTCGAATCGCGGAGCCGACATGTAGAGGTTGACCATCTGCAGCAAGAGCTCGAGATCGTCGGTCGTCGATGTGCCGACGAAGTTCTCGCTCGTCTGATCGATCGATGGGTACAGCTCGATGGAGGCGCCGGACAGTGCCGTATCGAGCGCGACCGCATCGAAGTCGCCGATGCCGCTGGAGGTGACAACGCTGACGGCGTTGAGCGCGTCGGGCACGTCGGCATCGGCAACCAACGACAACCCGCCCGGGCTCGTTGCCGAGAAGTACACGTCGTTGTCGGCGATCGATGTCGGGTTGAGCACGACGCGCGCCCCGTTCTCGAACGTCAGCAATGTCGGGGCGATGAAGGCACCGTCGCTGTCGAGCGGCTTCGACGAGGTCTCCTTCGCCGGCTCCGGCGGTGTCATCAGCTTCGTGTCCCCAGCGGCGGTGGCCTCGCGAGCAGCGAGGTCGATCGTTGGCAATGCAGCGATCCGATCGAGCACGTCGGTCTCGCTGGGCACATCGGCGAGCGTGTCGGGCGCGACGATCATCACATGTTGTGCGGCGTTGCCGAGCAGGTCGTTGAAGGCTTGACCAACGGCCTCGGGGGTCACCTCGTCGTAGATCGATTTGTAGATCTGGAACGATTCGTCAGCAGTAGGGATCGTCAGGCCGATCAGGAAATGGTCGACGTATCGCGAGATGTAGTCGACGTCTTGGACGGTGTCGCTGCCGTCGAACTCCGCCTGGTTCTGGCTGCGATAGTCGCCCAGCGTGCGCTCGAGCTCGTTGCTGTCGAAGCCGAACCGCCGAACTCGCTCGAACTCCGCGGTGACCGCGTCGAGTGTTGCCGCCAGCTGGCCAGGCTCGCCGCTGACCATCACGCTCGGCGCATCGAGTTGTCGCACGACGCCGTTGTTGCCGAACGAGGCGCTGGTGAACGATGCCAACCCACGAGAGATGTCGTCGTTGAGGCGGGTGACGATCATGTCGAACGCCAGCGAGATCAGCGTGCTCTGGCGCAGCGACTCGACCGAGCCGTCGGCGACGAAGGGCGCCGGCAGCGAGACCTCGACGTCGCCGGTGGTCGCGTCGGGATCGACCAAGACCGTTGCCGCCGGGGTGCCGAACGTCGCCAGCGCCGGCTCTGTCCGCTTCGTGTCCTTGCCGCGTGACGTCAGCGGCTCGAAGCGGTCGCGGATCTCGGCCTCCATGTCGTCGACGTCGATGTCGCCGACCACCATGATCGCCGCATTGTCCGGCCGGTACCACGTGTCGTAGAAGCGGCGCAGCAGCTCCGGCGTCATCGCATTGATCGCCGTGTCGGTTCCGATCGGCTGGCGCCCTTCATACCCGGAGCCCGTCAAGAACATCGCCTCGCTGGTCTTGGCGACCCGGCCATCGAACGATTGGTCGCGCTGACGCCACTCGTCGAGCACGACACCCTTCTCGCTCTCCACCTGCTTGGGATCGAGCGTGGCCGCCGACAGCCACTCGCGCAGCACGTCGAGTCCCGTCCCGATGTTGGCCGGTTTGGTGGTGGGCACGGTCAGCTCGAAGACCGTCTCGTCGTACGACGTGTAGGCGTTGACGTCGGCCCCGAATTCCATACCAAAGCCCCGAAGCGTGGCGATCAGGTCATTGGCGGGGAACTGGGTGGTCCCGTTGAAGAGCATGTGCTCGAGGAAGTGGGCCGTGCCCGACTGGTCGGGGTCTTCCTGGCCGGAGCCGGCATTGACCGCCAGTCGCATCTCCGCACTGCCACCGGGGCGGTTGTTGGACCGGATGTACACGGTCAGCCCGTTCGACAGGGTGAGGATTCGCACCGCGGTATCGTCGAGCACCGGAGCCCCGTTGGAGCGGGTGATCGGCGTCGCATCGCTCGCAACGACGCCGGGTTCCGTCGAGGTGCAGCCGACGGCGAGCATGGCAACAACGGCGACCCACAGCACCCGCCGGCCCCCGGTACTCATTGCGTCGAAACGCTACAACCTTCGCCGCGGCGTCGGGACTTCTCCGGCAGTCATCGAAGCGAAAAAGAATCCTCAAGTTTTCGTCTGGTCGGGCCGATGATCACCACAGTCGGTACGCGGCTCGGGCTGCCAAGCGCTGAATGGGGATGTTCACCAAGTGAAGACGACGAACGTGTGGAGAACCATTGCCAAAAGCGCCGTCGGACTGCTGGTAGGGCTCGGTGCGTATGGCGCTGTCGCCTCTGGCAGGCGCCGGATCGACGATCACCCCACTGGCCCGCGCTAGTCGAACACCGCTTCGTACCGCTGCCGGCCGGTCTCGTCGGGCCCGATCGGTACGAGGAAGATGGCCAGCGCGCCGAGTTCGGGATGTGCAACCGAGTACGTGGCCTGGGGGAGCGGAGTCCCCGGCGGTCCCGAGAACAGCAGCGAGAACGGTTCGTTCGATCACCGTGTGATCTCGGTTCCTGCCGCTGCACGGTGTCGAGCATTGTCTGCACCTCGACGCCATCGCCGATCTGCACCGAGAGTGCACAGCCGACATGTGGCTCGAACGTCGCGGGCGTCAGCTGACCCGGCAGTAGGGGCGGGTCAAGTCACCGAATCTCCGGTTGCACCGGAGATTCCGTGACTGGCCTGCCGTCAGGGCCGTCGACCGAGGAATGCAACCAGTTGCTCGGTGGGCCCGGCGTCGGCGGCAACGGGCTGTTCGGGCGCGAACCGGCCGGATCGGATGTCGGGCGAGATCGTTGCCCGACTCACTTCCAACGCTGCCTCGGCAACGCCGTCGGGAAGGTGCGGTGATTGCCCAGTCGCGCAGGCCAGGTCCCAGCAGTGCGTGGTGGTGTCGAGGAGGTTGATGCCGGCGAGGACACGGCCGGGCATCGGGCCGGCCGGGAAGTCGAGCACCTGATCGAAGACGCCAGGAGTGCTCCAGGCTGCCAACGTCGTCGCGGCGATCTCTTCGAACTGCGCCGCCGGGTCAGCACTCAGCTCGAAGGGAGCGCCGGGCGATCCACTGGCGGCGGCACCGAGTCCGGCGACGACACCGATGGTGTGCGCGAGCAGATCGCGGACGGTCCAATCCTCGCACGGTGTCGCGTTGTCGTACTGGTCGGCGCGGATGTTGCCGATCACGCCCTGCGTGTGTCGGAACGATTGGTCGAGGCTGTCGATGAGATCCATTGGCTTTCCAATCTGTGTAAGATAGTGCTTACACACTCGCGAACTTGTCGCGAGATTGCAAGCGGAAACTGCGCGGAGGTGGTGCGATGGACGAGGCGTTGCGTGCTGTGGCAGACCCCACTCGTCGCGCCATCCTGCGCCTGGTGCGCGACGGCGAGCTGCCCGCCGGCGAGATCGCCGACCATTTCCGGTCGATGAGCCGACCGGCGGTCTCACAGCATCTCAAGGTCTTGGTGGATTCGGGCCTGGTCGACGTGCGTCCCGATGGCAACCGCCGTCTCTATCGGTGGCGACGCGAAGGACTCCGCAGCGCGACGGAGTTTCTCGACGAGATGTGGTCGGATCGCCTTGCTCGGCTCAAGCAAGTCGCAGAGCGCGAGGAGTGGCCCGAACGGGCCCGAGCCGCATCGCAATCGAGACGAGCGAGCCGAAAGGACACATCACGTGACTGAATCAGGGACCAAGGTCGTGGAGCAGACCGTGCGCATCAGTGCCCGCCCGGAGACCGTGTGGCGATACTGGACCGACCCGCAACGCATGTGCGCTTGGTGGGGCGCGACTGCCGAGCTCGACCCTCGACCGGGTGGAATCTGTCGCGTCGAAATGGGCAGTGGGCCGGTCATGCGCGGCGAGTACATCGAACTGATCCCCTACGAGCGCATCGTCTTCAGCTTCGGCTGGGAGCCGACCGATGCCGGGCCCGACTTCGCCCCGGGATCCAGCACGGTCGAGGTCACCCTCGTCGCCGCCGCCGGTGACACCATCCTGGTTCTGCGACACACCGGTATCCCCGACGCGTACGTCGACCTTCACCGTTCCGGATGGGAGCAGTTCCTCCCCCTTCTGGCCGGCGCCGCCTCGTCCTACGCCGGGAGTGAGAACACGTGAACGTCGACGTCGAGACCGAGATCATCATCGCCCGACCGATCGCCGACGTTGCGGCGTACGCCGGCAATCCCTCCAACGCGCCGGCGTGGTACGACAACATCGACACCGTCGAGTGGATGACCCCGCCACCCCCTCAGGTCGGCTCGGTCGTCGAGTTCGTCGCCCGCTTCCTCGGTCGTACGTTGCGGTACAGCTACGAGCTCGTCGAATGGGAGCCCGGTCAACGGTTGGTGATGCGGACCCAGCAGGGTCCGTTTCCCATGGAAACCACCTACACATGGAGCATGACCGCAAACGGCTCCACCCGTATGAAGCTTCGCAACAGCGGGGAGCCCGCGGGGTTCTCCAAGGTCATGGCGCCGATCATGCAATCGGCGATGCGACGCGCGAACCGAAAAGATCTCGCCAAGCTGAAAGCGATCCTCGAGTCGTAGCGGCGAGTCAAGTCACCGAATCTCCGGTTGCACCGGAGATTCCGTGCCTGGCCTTCGTCACGACGGCGTGTTGCCGAGGAGGGCGTCGGCGTGGCCTCGGCAGTCGTACACCCAGGAGAGGCCGTGGCCACTCCACGCCGACGACGGAACTTGGGTGCAGATGGAGCGCTCGACTTCGAACACGTCCGGTTCCTGCCCAACGAAACTGGCGTCGCCCGCGAGGACGAAGCGCAGCCGTCGCGCTCGTCGCCCGGCACTGGCCACTTCTACCACCTCAGCGCCCTCGGCATGATTCGAACATGCGACACGCGGTTCCGGAAACCGATGCTCTAAGGCATCGAACATCCAGCTCAACACGTTCGCTCTGACTTCGCTGATATTCTCTTCCCACGGCCTTCCCAATGATTTGGCCTACGGTTCGTCTGTGATGAGCCGATCGAACTGAGGTAACGACCGTGGCTCGACCGATCCAAGACGTCAAGATCTACGGGGTTCAGGACCGCCGATCCACAGTACAAGCGAAGCTACCGTGGGTGGTGCGTTACGCCATCGATGGTCGGCATCGCAGCAAGTCGTTTCGTACTCGGGCCGAGGCTGAACGCTACCGAGGTCTGCTGTTGCAGGCCGTCCACTCGGGCGGTCGATTCGACGAGACGACGAGCGAACCAGAGTCATGGCGAATGCCGCTCAGCGATGTCCGCGTGCAGGAGTGGGCTCGGCGCTGGCTCGCTGAACAGTGGCAGGAATGGCAACCCAGGACGCGCACGTCAGCGGCCGAGGCACTGGCCCGCTTCATCACGATTGCCGTTTCGAATGGAGCAAAGGTGCCCGAGGGGCTTCGCGTCTACCTCTATGCGGCGCTATCGCCGAATCCCGTCGATCAGCGCGATCCTCGGCACGAGAAGTGGATGGCGAAGAACTGCCTGCCGCTCGGAGAGCTCGATCGAGAGCGCATCGCCGAGATCGATCGCCGGCTGGGCCTCAAGCTCGATGGTTTCCCGATGGCTGCAAACACGGCCAACCGGATCCGCATCATCGCACGCGCCGCGGTTCAATCGGCCATCGAGGCCGGCGCGATTGCCGCGGACGCGTGGCCACAGCGATCGAGGACGCGAGCTCGACGAAAGGTCGCACGCACCAAACGGATCGTCGACGTCCGCTCCCTTCCGAGTCCGGTGAGGATGGCAGAGGCGATCGACGCGATCGTCACGCAACAGCCCGGCAGCAAGAAGTACAGAGTGATGACCGCGGTTGCCTACTACGCAGGCTTGCGGCCATCTGAGGTGGTAATGCTTCGAGTCCGATCAGCCAAGTTGCCGGCCGAAGGTTGGGGGCGCCTTGACGTCACCGAAGCTGACATATCCTTCGATGAGCCGGGCGAACCTAAGACCGGGCCTCGAACCGTTCCGATCCCGCCGGTGCTCGTGGCGATGCTGCGCGAGTGGGTCGAACAGAACGACCTCACGACGGCTGAACGTCTGCTCTTCCGGACTCGCAACAACACCCGGCCGAGCGGGTCGAACTGGGCACGGTCATGGCATCGCGCACTCGAGTCGGTTGGCGAGAAGCCATTGAGGGTCTACGACTGCCGACATGCGGCTGCGACTACATGGCTCCGCGCGGGGGTGCCCCTCGCCGAGACAGCGCGTCGACTCGGGCACAGCGTCGAAACGCTCGTCTCGACCTACGTCGGCGCCCTAGACGATGAGGAACAGGTCGGTAACCAGCGAATCGACTTGATCTTGGCGTAAGGAGTTCGTGGTCGAGTGACGTCGATGGCGCAGGATCCAACCCCGGAACCGTCAATTCGAGAGGGAGAGCGTGAAGGTCCATCCGGTGTTGTCCGATCTCCAACCGTACGGTATGAGCAGGTCGTGTGTTAGCTGATAGAGCACTCGGTGTCAGCCAGTATCAGCCTTTCCTGGCCAACCCAGCGCGCACGGGGTGGAGCGGCGATCTTTAGCTCTAGCTGTGCACGTGTTTCAGTGCTACTGCGAACACCGTCGCCGCTTTGGCGCCGCTCGCAACAACTCCTACGAATCCATTGCAGGTGACATTTGTTGCCGACGATCGTCGGGGATTCACTGGAGTCTGCGCACTTTGCCAAGTTGACTGGCTCTACGCGTAACATCATGGTGTTATGTCAAACATGTTGCGCCGTTCTGCTCTCCGTCGCGGAGTTCGCTGCCTTCTTGCGACTTTGCTGGCCGTACCTGTCGTTGTCGCGATCGGCTCGGGTTCAGTCGCATTTGCCTGCAACAATGGCTCCGTACTAGTGGCGACGCGCCAGATCATGGTTCGGAACAACTATGGCACTGCGCCCATCAACATGACCGGAAACCGTAATAGCTTGTCCCTGCCAAATACCATTGCCCCCAGCGCTTGCCCCGACGGCCGCTACAGAATCGCCACGGTATTTGTAGACGTGGGTGGTACAGCTTTCAGTGCCACGGATTCTAGCTACATTGAGCTCGGAATTCGATACTACAAGAATGGCAGTTCGAGTAACATCAAGATATTTGCCGAAGTCGCAGACCATTGGGACCGCAATGGTCATGGCCTCACTTCGATGGAATGGGATCCTTCCTACTTTGGTTGTTCTATCTCCCCTGGGTCGAGTATTCAGCCGATGCTCCAGATCCAGTTGGTGCCCTCCTTTCCGGGCACATACTGGCAGCCCGCAATAAACTGCGGCGGAGGGCTGTTGAATGCACCAAAAATCCTGACATCAACTACTGCCACCAACTACGCACTCGGCGAAACCGAGATCTATGGATACCAGACGAGTCCATCGCCGTTGATCTATGTATGGCCATCGATGACGGACTCGCATATCAGCAACGGCTTCATTGCACCTGGCAACAACTTCTACCAACCGTGGGGCAGTTATCGGTGTCTAGTACAGGTCGGGTCGCCGCCATGGCATCCTGTTCAGGCGTACGGTGGCTACTCACTCGTGTCGGGAGGCTCAGCATGCAACGGCAACTTTTGAGACTTACGGAGCCCCGCTTCGTTCAGCGCTGCGGTTCGCGTATACGTCATCCACTGCTTGTAGCGGCGATGGCAGCAATAGCCCTTGCTGGATGCGGCTCGGGTGAGCACCGGTTGCAGGGCGCATCGGGCGATTCGCCAGCTGCCAATAGCGTGAACCCCAGTGGCGACAAGTCGGAGCCTCTCCCGCCATCCTCCGAGGTGGTGTCCTCAGATGCGGTAGTCGTGCCATCGTTCGATCCGAACCAGGGCGAAGGTACGCCGATCCTGGTCACCGATCCGCTGACGCAGCCACTGGGTATTGATGGCGTTGCCGTCACTGACCTCACCAAGGCACCATTCAAAGCACAATTCGTGACGTCGCTCTCACAACGACCGAATCTTTTCGCCTTCAGTGACTACTCGCTGGTCGGACTTGTATATCCAGACACAACATTCGGCTCGTTGATCGTCAAAGAGGGCACCAATCCGCAGCGCTTAGACTTTGACGCGATTGTGAAATCGGTTGATGATCCAACGACACCCGAACGTTTCGGGGTCGACCCTTCGAATGGTCATAGCTATTTAGGTGTCGACACCAAGTACGGCACTGCACTAGTGGAGAGCGTAAACGGCTACGTCAGTGTCCATTTCAATCTAGCTGACAACACGTTTGTCGAGATTACTGGCGTGGGTAAGCTGCTGACGCTGGACCTTGCTGCAAAGCTCGCATCGACGGCGCAGTTTGGCCCGGGTGGATGAGTATTAAATACTTCCAAGAAATAAGGGCCCGCCGCGGGATTGATCAATCGTTTGGGGTGGCGGCGAGGGTGTAGTTCCAGTCGCCGTGCCAGTTGTGTCGGGTGAGGGGTAGTGCAGCCA
>JAYVOI010000206.1:0-10044 GCA_043758005.1 Ilumatobacteraceae bacterium | reverse complement strand
GTCGATGTCGTGGTCGGCACAGGCACGACGATCATCTCCGGCGAGGGGCTGATTGCCACGGCCGGTGCCATCGACACCCACGTGCACCTGCTGTCGCCGCGCATCATGGAGGCGTCGTTGGCGGCTGGCGTGACGACGATCATCGGTCAGGAGTTCGGCCCAGTGTGGGGTGTCGGCGTCAACTCGCCGTGGGCGCTGCGGCATGCGTTCAACAGCTTCGACCAGTGGCCGGTCAACATCGGGTTCCTCGGACGCGGCTCGTCGTCGGTCGAATCGCCGCTCGTCGAGGCATTGGTGGAGGGAGGCGCGTGCGGCTTCAAGGTGCATGAAGACATGGGCGCGCACACTCGCGCCCTCGACACCGCGCTGAACGTCGCAGAGCGGTACGACGTACAGGTGGCGTTGCACACCGACGGGCTCAACGAATGCCTCTCGGTCGACGACACGCTGCGGGTGCTGGCCGGCCGCACGATCCACGCCTTCCACATCGAGGGCTGCGGTGGTGGCCATGTGCCGAACGTGTTGAAGCTGGCCGGCGTCGCCAACGTGCTCGGCTCGAGTACGAACCCGACGCTGCCGTTCGGGCGCGACGCGCTCGACGAGCACTACGAGATGATCTTCGCCGCACACGGCCTGAACCATCACTCACCGAGCGACCACCGTCTCGTGACCGATCGGATCCGCGGCGGAACGATGGGGGCGGAGGGCGTGTTGCACGACCTCGGTGTCATCGGGATCACGTCCAGCGACGCGCAAGGCATGGGTCGCGCCGGCGAGACGGTGCGTCGCACCTTCCAACTCGCGGCGCACATGAAGCGCGAGCAGATCCGCATCGATCCCGACCACGGTCCCACCCGCCACGACAACGACCGCGTGCGCCAGTACATGGCCAAGCTCACGGTCAACCCGGCCATTGCCCATGGTCTGAACCACGAGATCGGATCACTCGATGTCGGCAAGCTGGCCGACATCGTGCTGTGGCGCCCGGATCACTTCGGTGCGAAGCCGCAGCTCGTGTTGAAGAGCGGGTTCCCGGCGTACGGCGTGACGGGGGACCCCAATGCGGCCACCGACTCGAGCGAGCCGCTGGTGCTCGGCCCGCAGTTCGGCTCGTTCGGCTCGACCGCTGCCGACCTCTCGGTCGCCTTCGTCAGCCAGGCCGCTGTCGACGCCGGAGACGATTACATGAGCACCAGGCGACGGCGCGTGGCCGTGAAGGGGACTCGCAACATCGGCCCTGCCGATCTCGTCCACAACACCCGGCTCGGCCACGTCGACGTCGATTCGAAGACGGGGATGGTGTCGCTCGATGGCGACGCCGTCTACAGCGAGCCGGCCGAGTCGGTGTCGCTCAGCCGGCTGTACTTCCTCTGATCATCATCTTCCTGTGATAGTTGGCCGATGACCACCGCGATACCAACAGGGTTTTCGATGCCTCCGGAGTGGGTGCGGCACGAGCGCACCTGGATGGAGTTCCCACCGGGCTGCACGACGTTCGGTAACGACCCCGACGGCGAGCTCGGTCACTACCGCGGCGTGTGGGCCGCGGTCATCAACGCCGTCGCCCGCTTCGAGCCGGTGTCGCTGATCTGCGCGGTCGGCGACGGTCCGGCGGCGCGCAAGCTCATCGACCCGGCGGTGACCATCCACGAGACTCCGATCGACGAGTGCTGGTTCCGCGACAGTGGGCCGACATTCGTCACCCATCCCGATGGACGGCTCGGAGCGGTGTGCTGGCAGTTCAACGGCTGGGGTCAACAGGAGTTCTGCTCGTGGGAGCACGAGCGCAATGTCGGCGAGTTCGCCGCGCACCTCGCCGAGGCCGAGGTCTTCTATTCATCGATGGTCAACGAGGGCGGCGGCATCCACGTCGACGGCGAGGGCACGGTGATGATCACTCGCACCGTGCAACTCGACCCGTGCCGGAACCCCGACATGGATGCTGGGCAGGTGGAGGCGGAGCTGCGGAGGTTCCTCGGTGTCGAGAAGGTGTTGTGGCTACCTCGCGGTCTGACCAAGGACTACCAGCGGTACGGCACTCGCGGCCACGTCGACATCGTCGCTGCCTGGGTACGCCCTGGCCTCGTCGTCGCCCACTCGCAGCCCGATCCGTCGCACCCCGACCACGACGTCTGTGCCGAGAACTTGGCAATCCTGCGGGCCAGCACGGATGCCCGAGGGCGGCAGCTGGAGGTCGTCGAGATCGAGGCGCCGACGGCGACGCGTGCCGACGGTGACATCGTCGATTGGTCGTACATCAACCACTACGTGTGCAACGACGCGGTGATCCTGTGCTCGTTCGACGATCCTCGCGACGACGCGGCGGCGGCGACGTTGAGCCGCTTGTATCCGGGTCGCGAGGTGGTGCTGGTCGAGGCCCGCCCGATCTTCGAGTGCGGCGGCGGGATCCACTGCATCACGCAGCAGCAGCCGGCCGTGTAGAAGCTCTCCGGTGGGCCGGGTCGTCAGTGGGTGTGGACGATGAACACGTTGCACGGGGCGCGCTTGGCGACGTCGCCGGCGATCGAGCCGAGGACTCTGGCAGCACCCTGCACGCGCTTGTTGCCGACCACGATGATCGAAGCGTCGAGACGTGCGGCTTCTTCGCACAGCGCAGTGGCCGGGTCGCTCAACACCACCGCATGCGACACGGGAACCGTCGCCTTCAGCTCACCGGCAAGCGACTTGAGCAGGTCTTCGGCGACGCCGATCGAGTCGACATGCCAACGCTCCGACCCGCCACCGTGCACTTCCTGGCTGGTGTTGCGTGTCATCGACATGACGATGTGCAGTGGTCGGTCGAACTTGGCTGCCATCTCGGCCGCGGCGACAGCTGCCATCCGAGCCGTTGCACTGCCGTCGACACCAACGATGATTTCGTTCACATTGCCCCCAATCGGTGCCTCACGCTAACAGAACTGAGATTGCCGAGAAGAGGCCCCTCAGGTGCCGCTCGTGTGGGTTCGTAGCGCGTCGCCCGTGCCGTCCCACTGCGCGTTGGCCTGCTTCCATCGGGCGAAGGTGGAGACGATGCGCTCGGTGTGGAGGTGCAGTTCGGTGAAGCAGCCGATCACCGCTCGCGTGTCGAAGTAACACGCGTCGATGTCGTTGGCGTGCAGTTCGCATGCCAAGTCGAAACCCTGGTCGAGCATGCGCTGCCGCTCGGTTGCGTAGTCGTGCACCAGGACCGCGACGTGATGGAAGCCGAAGTGCCCCGGCGCGTACATGTCGCGGTAGATCGACGGGAGGTCGTCGTGTTGCTCGATGAGCTGGATCTGTGACTCGCCGGCGTACCCGAACGCGTACGAGACGTCGGCCTCGACCGGGGTTCCTCGATAGCTGAACGTGTCGCCTCGGTGGTGCGCGGCGACGAAGAACGGACCGGCATCGAGTGTGCGCGCCCAATGGGTTGCGCTGACCGACAGGTCCTCGACGAAGTAGGCGTACTGGAAGACCGGGTGCCGCACCATCGCTGTGACCCTATGCGTCAGTCGGCTGCGCCCGACAACCGCAGGTGCCCCATTCGCCAGTTGGCGACCGCGAGCGCCACGACGGTCACGATGATCAGCCGCACGACTGCGCCACCGCCCTGCGGTATGCCATCTCGGATCAGGCGGTCGGGCGGATCCTCGAGATAGCCGACGAAGATCGCTCGCGACTCCCACGTCGGCGAGAGCTGGGCGATCCCGGTGAGGGCGGCGCCGAGGAGCCGTTCGACGAGGAACACGACTGCGAGGGACCACACTGCTGTTCGGCGGGTGATGCAACCAATGGCGATGAACAGCGCGACGTACGACACGCTGCCGACCGCGGCGGCAAGGTACGCGGCACCGGCAGTACCCGAGGCTCCGGCGATCACCGCGGCGAGCGCTGCTGCCGGAGCGATCGTGACCAGGGCGACGAACGACCCACCGAGCCAACGTCCCAAGACGATCCGCCAGATCGGGACCGGCGTGAGCCACGTGAAGTGGAACGTGCCGGAGCGCACTTCGGCACCCAGCACGGCGTCGCCGATCACCAGCGCTGCAATCGGCATGACCAGCGCGAAGATGCCTTCGGCGGCCACGTTGGCGAAGGCTCGATCTGCGGTGGGGAAGTTGTCGACGGCGCGGGCCAACAACCCGAACAGCAACGCCCCCGCGCACGGCATCAGCACGGCAGCCCAGCGTCGCGGTGGCACGCACGACTGCAACGTGTAGATCAGGATCGCGGCGAACTGCGACCGCGGCCTTTGCGAGGTGATGGTGGCCGGCTCGGTCATCTCACGAGCTCCCGGAACAGGCTCTCCAGCGAGTCGTCGAGGGCCCGCACCTCGAGCAACCGGACGGATGACTCGCGGGCCAGGCGTGGCAGTGCCATGGCCAGATCGCGGGCTTGCACGGTTTGGATCACCAGGCCACCGCGGGTCGTGTCGATCGTGACGCCAGCGACCGACTCGAGGCCGATCAACGACGCGGCGAGCCGCCGGCCGTCGTCGGACCGCACGAGCACGTGCCGCGGCCGATCGTCCATCGCATCGCGAATCGCGTGCCGCCCGCCGGCTGCGGCCAGCCGCCCATGCATCAACACGATGACGCGTTCGGCCATGCGCTCCACCTCGTTGAGCACGTGCGAGCTGACGATCACGGTCCGGCCATCACCGCCAAGCTGCGTGAACAGCGCGATCAGGTGCAGCCGTTGCACCGGATCGGCGCCATTCAACGGCTCGTCGAGCACCAGCACCTGCGGATCGGTCACCAGCGCCGCGGCGATCTTGGTTCGCTGGCGCATGCCCTTGCTGAAGCCGTCGACGCGGCGGTCGGCGACGTCGAGCATGGCCACGCTCTGCAGCGCCGCGTCGGGCGCGTCGCGGTCGCGGATGCGGTAGAGGTCGGCGACGTAGCGCACCAGCTGCCGGGCGGTCAGCCCCGCGGGCACGGCTTCGTCCTCGGGGACCAGGGCCATCCGCCCGTGGACGCCACGATCGCGCCGGGGGTCGCGGCCTTCGACGCGCACCGTGCCCTGGTTGACACCGACCAGCCCCGTCATCGCCCGCATCAGCGTGGTCTTGCCCGCTCCGTTGGGCCCGAGCAGGCCGGTGACGCCGGGTCCGAACGAGCAGCTGAGCTCCGACAACGCCACCTTCGGCCCGAACCACACCGACACGTCGGCGATCTCGACGGTCGCGTCCGCTGCGAACGCCGGGTCATGGGCAGGCGCGGCGATTGCGGATTCGGATTCGAGGGGCGACATCAGCGCTCCACCCATCGGTAGCGATACAGCAGGGTGCCGGCACCGACGAACAACACCACGAGGTACAACCCGAGGGCGAACGTCCCGCCGTTGGCGACCCCGCCGAGTGGTGAGACGCGGGAGATGTGGCCGAGGAAGACCACGTCGCGCAGGTACAGGGGCAGCGTCCATACATTGATCAGCGCCGCTGCCGAGCCATGGCCGGGTCGGAAGTCGCCGACCAGCACGCCCGATGCGATCGAGGTGATCAGCAGCAGGCCGATCACTGCCGCGCCCGCCACGATCCTACGGTTGGTCAGCGACGCGATGGCGACGCCGACGACCGCGTAGTACAGCGACAACACGAGCACGCTGAGCGGCACCTTCCACAGCACGTCGAGGTGACCGGTGAAGTACTTCGACGCGCTGTCGTTGACCAGCATGTTGCCGAGGAACAGCACGACCTGCGGCAGGAACGAGAACGCGAACAGGATCGACGTGATCGCGCCGACCTTGGCGACGACGTAGTCGATGCCCGTGAGAGGCCGGGCGAACATCAAGGGCAGCACGCGCTGGCGCCGATCCGGGCACATCACGTCGGGAGCGACCAGTGCAACGAACAGCAACAATGCGGCCGACACGCCGACGTAGTTGCGGTACGTGATGATCTCCAGCTTGTTGTCGAGGCGGTCGCGTGTGACATAGCCGATCCCGACGTTCACGATCGCCGGGATCGTGACCACCCCGAGGAGCACGAACGGGGCGAACTTCTGGCGCCACGAGCGGCGGAACCCCAGCGCACGACGGATCGATGCCTTGTACAGCGCGAACGTGGCAGCGCCGCGACGACCACGCGGTCCGTCGTACGGGCGGTAGCCCCGGTCGTACACCGCACCCGCACCCGGATCGCCGGTCAGTGCGCTCATGCCTGGCTCCCAGCGAGCCGCAAGAAGACCTCGTCGAGCGATGTCAGTCGGGTGGTCAGACGGTACAGCGGCAGGGCGAGGTCGGCGATCGCATCGCGCACCACGTCCATCTGCAGGTCACCTTCGACGGTCACCTCGACGAGGCCGTCGGCGGCGACTGCCGCAACGCCGAGTTGGGCGAGGTGGGTGACCAGTTCTTCACCGCGCGGGCCGACATCGACGGTCAGGATCCCGGTGCGTTCGAGCAGCGACTCGGTGCCGCCCGACACAACCAACCGGCCGGCGTCGATCATCACGACGTGGTCGCACACCTGTTGCACGTCGTCGAGCAGATGGGTCGCCATCAACACCGAGATCCCGAACGTTCCGAGGCGGGCCACCAGTCGCAGCATCTCTTCGCGACCGAGCGGATCGAGGCCGGCGGTCGGCTCATCGAGCAGCACCAGTTCGGGGTCTCCCACCAACGCTTGGGCCAGTTTGGTGCGTTGCCGCATCCCGGTGGAGAACCCGCTGATCGGTCGGAACCGGGCTTCGTCGAGCCCGACCAGATCGAGGATGTCGGAGGCTCGTTGACGGGCGGCACGCGCCGGCAGCCCGCTGAGCTCGCCGAATGTCGACACCACGTCGGCCGCGGTCTGGTCCAGCGGCAGGCAATCGTGTTCGGGCATGTAGCCGAGCCGCGACCGCACACCGATCGGATCCGCGCCGACGTCGATGCCACACACTTCGATGCGACCGTGGGTCGGTTTGGAGATGCCGAGCAGCAGCCGGAACATCGTGGTCTTGCCGGCTCCGTTCGCGCCGACCAGGCCGACGAGGCCACGCGGCACGTCGATCGTCAGGTCGTCGAGCGCGGTCACACCGGGGTACTGCTTGGTGAGCCCGTCGAGGCGGAGGAGGGAACTGATAGCCACGTCTGCTGCGAGTCTGCCACGCGATGTCGTCCCACATTGCCGCGGTACAGTCGGCGCGGAACCCAAGGGGGTCACATGACTGGCACCGCGCACGCCATCGGTCGCACCGATCTGCCGTTGTTGGAGGAGACCATCGGGTCGGCCTTCGATCGGACGGTCGCAGCACACCCCGATCACGAAGCCTTGGTCGTCCCGTTCCAGGACATCCGCCTGACGTACCGCCAACTGGCAGAGCGTGTCGATCAACTTGCCCGTGGTCTGATGGCCATGGGCCTGCGGGTGGGTGATCGCCTCGGGATGTGGAGCCCGAACAACGCCGAGTGGGTGTACGTGCAGTTCGCCGCGGCGAAGGCGGGTGTCGTCCTGGTCAACATCAACCCCGCGTACCAGACCGAGGAGCTGCGATACGCCCTCGCCCAGAGCGGTTGTCGGGCAGTGGTCTCGGCGACGGGCTTCAAGACCAGCGACTACGCCCGCATGGTCGCCGAGGTGCGTCCATCACTGCCGGATCTCGAGCACGTCGTGTTCCTCGGCACACCCGATTGGGATGTGCTGCTGGCGAGCGGCGACCGCATCGAACAACACGAGCTGGTGGGGCGCGGCCAGTCGCTGACCAATCGCGACGCGATCAACATCCAGTACACCAGCGGCACGACCGGGTTCCCGAAGGGTGCGACTCTCAGCCATCGCAACCTGTTGAACAACGGGTACTGGCTCGGCGAAGGGTTCCGGTACACCGCGGCGGATCGGGTGTGCATCCCGGTGCCCTTCTACCACTGCTTCGGAATGGTGATCGGCAACCTCGCCAACCTCACTCACGCCACGACCACGGTGCTGCCAGCGCCTACGTTCGAGCCGTTGGCGACACTGCAAACGCTCGAGGCCGAGCACTGCACAAGTGTGCTCGGCGTGCCGACGATGTTCATCGCCATGCTGTCGCACCCCGAGTTTCACACGTTCGATCTGTCGTCACTGCGAACAGGCATGATGGCCGGCTCCCCGTGCCCGGTCGAGGTCATGAAGCAGTGCGTCGACGAGATGCACATGGGCGAGGTCACGATCGGGTACGGCATGACCGAGACCTCTCCCGTCTCCACGCAGACGTCGCCCGACGACCCGATCGACAAGCGCGTCGGCACGGTCGGGCGGGTCCTCCCGCACGTGCAGGTCAAGATCATCGATCCGTCGACCGGCGAGACGCTGGGCCTCGGCGAACCGGGCGAGCTGTGCACCAAGGGCTACTCGGTGATGCTCGGGTACTGGAACGAGCCGCAGATGACCGCCGAGGCGATCGATGCCGAGGGTTGGATGCACTCGGGAGACCTCGCGGTGATGGACCCCGACCTGTACGTCAGCATCGTCGGGCGGATCAAGGACATGATCATCCGGGGCGGCGAGAACATCTACCCGAGAGAGGTCGAGGAGTTCCTCTACTCCCACCCCGACATCGTCGACGTGCAAGTGATCGGCGTGCCCGACGCAAGGTACGGCGAAGAGCTGGTCGCGTGGGTCCGCCTGCGCGAGGGAGCGTCGTTGACCCGCGACGAGCTCGCTGCGTACTGCGCTGGACGGATCGCCCATTTCAAGATCCCGCGATTCGTGCACGTGACCGACGAGTTCCCGATGACGGTCACCGGCAAGGTGCAGAAGTACCGGATGCGCGAGGTGTCGATCGAATTGCTGTCAGGCGGCTGAGCGGCCGGCCGCCAGCCGCTTCGACTGCGCGGCCAGTTCGGGGTGGGCGGCCAGGAACCCGCTCACCAGGTCGTACCCCTCGCTGATCAACCGGCTTCCCTGACTGAAGTCGAACAGACCGACGCCGTGCGTGTCGGGCGCAGGCAGGCGCACGACGTTGAGGTGATCGTGCGACGGCGTGAGGACCTCGCGGGTCACCGCGATCGACGACGTCAGCACGCCCAGCGCCGAGAGGTCGGCCGGCAATTGATGCGGGGTGCCAGCGCGGCAGTCGAGCGCGAAGATCGTGGTGGCCCCGAGCTCGTCGGCGCGGTGTACCGGGAGGTTGACGGCGATGCCACCATCGACGTGACGGCTGCCGTTGATCATCACTGGGCGAAAGATTCCCGGCAGCGAGGCCGAGGCGACCAGCACCGAGGTCGGATCACCCGTGGCGTGGAAGTCGATGCGGGCTTCGTCGAGGTTGATCGTGCCGGCCTCGAACGGGGTCGCCAGTTCGGCCAGGTCGTCGACCGGCAGGAAACGGTTGACCAGATCGACCAGCCCGTCGGATCGATAGAGGTGTGGATGCCCGCGCACGACGTGCCAAGCCCGCTCGAGTCGCGACCCGCGGAAGATGTAGTCGGTGCGCAGCCCGCACCAGATCGTGGCTAGCTCCTCGGCAGCGGCGACGGTCGCCCGGTGGGCGATAGCGGCCCCGTTGAGGGCCCCCGCCGAGACGCCGATCACCAGGTCAGGGGTGATGCCCGCCTCGAAGAGCGCCAGCAACTGGCCGGCCTGCATCGCGCCCAGCGACCCGCCGCCCGACAGCACGAAGGCGATCCTCTGCTGCCCGAACGGGCTGTCGTCGAGTCGCTGTCGGTGCCACCGCATGCCACATCATCGGCGTTCGACCCGGTGACTTGAGCCGAGGGGGCACAAGTGGTTCGCGCGGACCATCAGTCGCCAGTTGCGCCGTCGATCGCCTCTCGGATCAGGTCGGCGTGGCCGCAATGTCGGGCGTACTCCTCGACCAGGTGCACCAGGATCCAACGCAACGCGACCTGCTGGTTCTCGCGCCGGCCGACCGACAACGCATCGAACGGCGCGGTGGCAGCGAGTTGGCGGGCCCGACCCATCTCGGCGCGCAACAGCACCAGCGCGTCGGCCAGCGTGTCGCCGTCGCGTGGGTGGAAGTCGGCATCGCGATCGTCGGGGTCGTCCCACGGCAGCGACTCCCCGGTCAATCCGAGGAAGACATGGCCGAGCCAGTACTGCTCGACCCCGGCGAGGTGGCGGACCAGCCCGAGTAGGGTGAG
>JAYVOI010000205.1:0-10052 GCA_043758005.1 Ilumatobacteraceae bacterium | reverse complement strand
GCAGCGCACAGAAGCCGGCGATCTGTATCCGTGGTGTTGTTCCCTCAGCACCGGTCGCAGATGGGGTAGAGGTTGGCGGGAGAGCAACGAGGTCGTTGCTGAAGCGTCAGCCTGCGCGTAGATACCGGGTGAACAAGAAGTTGTCTTCTTCGAGTACGTGAGCGAGTCGCATGCGGTGCGACAACTGTTGCGCTCCACCGGTGACCCGGGGTCCGTCGCCCCCGGCGAGTTGCGGAGAGATGGTCAGGTTCAGTTCGTCGATCAGGTCGGCGGCTGCCAGCGCGCCATTCAGCGTCGCGCCTCCCTCGGCCTGTACGAACTGGACATCCAACTGGGCCAGCGCTCCGGCGAGGTCGACCGCACCGGTGCCAGCCCGAACCGAGTCGACGGCGGCAGGCGGCGCATCGTCGGGCAAGATCAAGAATCCGGCACCGCTGGTGAACAGCGGGGTCGTCACATCCACGTCGCCGCGGCGGCTGATCACCCCGACGCGTTGGCCGGCCTTTCGGGGCGGTTTGTAGCCCTCGATGCGCACGGTCGCGGCACCCACGATCAGCACGTCGGCGAGGTCGCGCAGCGTCAGGAGCACCTCCTGATCCGCTTTGCTCGACAGACCACGAGAGTTGCTGTCGACGACCGTCGAGCCGTCGATGCTCGACACCATGCACACTCCGACCCAGGGACGAGAGGCGGGCCGAGGGCGCTCGACGTCGTAGGCCTCACGCACGGTCACGTGATCCGTCGGGGAATCGAACAGCCGGCGCATCGGTGCGATGATACGGGCATCGCTTGGCGGACCGGCGGCGATCACGCACCGTGCAGGTACGGCACCACGACCGCTTCGAGCATCGGCGTGAACCAATCGGCCGCCACGGTGGTGAGGTGGTTGATGTCGCGGAACATCAAGATGTCGCCGATGATCAGTGGGCAGTCGGTCGCCGTGCACATCCAGTCGGAGGTGTCGACGAAGCGGGCACCGTCCTGGGCGGCGATCGCTTGTTCGGCTTCGAGCTTGCCGGTCTCCACCGCCTTGACCCTGTTGTTCACGCAGGCGTGCACATCGGTGAGATGCGCCGAGAGACACGTGGCCGGGTCGGTGCGCGAGGCGGGGTTGTCGCCGAGCACCAACAGGCGCGGTGTCAAACCCTTCAGCCGGCCGAGGGTGGTGCCGAAGCCGTCGGTCCATTCCTGATCACTGTTCGGGTAGTGCCGCGACCCGGTGACGATGACGAGGTCGGGGTGCTCGGCGGCGATGAACTGCACCGCCTTGTCTCGCCAGATGGGGCACGTGCGGGCCAGCGTGGCCGTCGGGATTGCGACCGACGCGGCCGGGCACCCGCCCTTGGCCAGCACGATCAGCTCGAACCCGTTGTCGTCGGCGATCTTGCGCAATGGCGGGAACCACTGTGCAGCGTGCGAGTCGCCGAACAGCACGATCTTGATCGACGACGAGGTGTTGCCGTAGCGGCACGGGTTCAGCTTGTCGTCGACGCCGATCGCGACGCACCCGTCGCCGTACACGGCGGGCCGGTCGTCGAACAGCTTGGCGAGCGACGGTCGCATGTTGCTGGGCACCGCAGACGTGGTCAGCCCCTGTTCGAGCACGACCTGATTTGCGGCGACCAGGCCGGCCAGGTCGGCGCCGGAAAGGGGTGCGGCCGGTGCGACCGAACCGCCGGCGGGAGGCGCTCCGACGGGTGTGGTTGCTCCAGGGGCCGTCGTGGAGGTTGCCGTGCTGAGGGCCAGGACCGGTGCGGCGGCAGCCCGGCCCCCGTTGAGCTGGCGCGGCAGAGCCAACGAGATCGTCCCGACGACCAGCACGGTCGCGCACAGCGAAGCACCGACCGCCAGCCCGCGACCTGGCCGTGACGCAACCCACACAGAGTGACGGACGGGATCCTCGACGAGCCGCAGCGATGCGGCGGCCAGGACCAACGCCACGCCGATCGCCACAAACCGCTGAGCGAGCGACAGCGGACCCCACCTGGCTTCGGCCAGCACCAGCGCCGGCCAATGCCAGAGGTAGATCGCGTACGAGCGGCGCCCGATCCACTGCAACGCCGGATGCCGGAGCGCGATCAGGGGAGCGAACGGGGCGGCGTCGCTGCCTCCTGATACCACGATCAATGCCGTGCCCAGCACCGGTAGCAGTGCTGCAGTACCGGGGAACGCGATCGAGCCATCGAACGTCATGACCGCAGTGGCGATCCCTGCCACGCCGATCCATGCCGCGACCGCCCGTGCTTGGGGGGACACCAAGCGCCATGCCGTGCCGCCCACTGCCACGAGACCTCCGATCGCCAGCTCCCACATGCGCGCCGGAAGCAGGTAGAAGGCCCCGGTCGGGTGTGTGCGGGTCATCCACACACAGACCCAGAACGAGACCAGGGCGACGGCGATCATCATCACGGTGACCAGCCGCCGGTAGTGGCGCGGACGGCGACGCAGACCAAACAGGGCGAGCGGCCAGAACAGGTAGAACTGCTCCTCGACTGCGAGCGACCAGAAGTGCAGCAGTGGGGACGGAGTACGGCCGAGTTGTGAGGCGAAGTAGTCGCCGAGGCGGCTGGCGAACACGAAGTTGAGCACGAAGCCACTGGCGGCGATCGCGTCGGTTGCCAGGGGTCGTTGGGCGATCGGTGACAGCAGCACTTGCGATGCGAGCACGGTCGCCACGACCACGACGCACGAGGCCGGCAGCAGTCGCCTGGCGCGGCGAGCCCAGAAGCGGCTCAGCGAGATCGTGCCGGTGCTCGCCACCTCGCGCAGCAGCAAGCGGGTGATCAAGAATCCCGAGAGCACGAAGAACACGTCGACGCCGACGAAGCCACCGGAGAACGCCGTGATCCTGGCGTGGAAGAACACCACGACCACGACCGCCACGGCGCGCAATCCTTCGATGTCGGGCCGAAACTCGTCGTCGACGGCCGCGCCTGATTTCGCCATCTCCAGCATCCGGGGGAAACACTAGATGGGGGTGCAGAAACTCGCTGTCATGCCCGCTTCGATCGCTGACCCTGTGGATATCTGTGCATAAACACTGCGTATTCACCTTCTGTCCCCAGAGAATTCAGCTCATATTCAGTGGTTTTACCCCTTCCTCCCCACAGGCAAGTGCCTTTAAGGTCAACGCCCGTAGCTGGCTGCGGTGTGAGGCGCGGATGGGCAGCAATCCTCCGATCGATTCGGGTCTTGCTGCGGGGTAGGGAGACTCTAAACCTGTGACCTCGCACCGCCGCTGGCCAATCGGCTCAGAAAGGTTCCTCCGGAATCTTTCTGGCCGATTCGTACCGATAGCATTGACATGGGTGTAACTACAGTGCTGTAATCTTACAACTGCTTGTGGTGGATGCAGGTCGGGGGCCCTCTTCGCCACCACATCTTGTGGTCTTCCCTCACAATCGATACCGTCTCTTCGACTCCCAAAGGAGCACCAAAATGTCACTGGCGCCGGAACGTCTCGCCATCGGAATCACCCGTCATTTCACGTCGTCGGGGAAGCGTCCGTACGACCAGGTGCAGTGGGAGCGTCGTGACGCCCGGATCAGCAACTGGAAAGACGGCACCGTTGCGTTCGAGCAGTTGGGCGTCGAGTTTCCCGTCGGCTGGTCGCTGAACGCGACCAACATCGTCGCCCAGAAGTACTTCCGCGGCACGATCGGAACGCCCGAGCGCGAGTCGTCGTTGCGCCAGGTCATCGACCGGGTCGCGGACACCATCTCGACGTGGGGTGTCGAGGGTGGCTACTTCGTCAACCCGCACGAGGTCGAAGCGTTCAACGACGAGTTGAAGTACATCCTGGTCACCCAACGCGCCGCGTTCAACAGCCCGGTCTGGTTCAACATCGGCGTCAAGGGTGTGCCCCAGCAGGCCAGTGCCTGCTTCATCCTCGCCGTCGAAGACACGATGGACGGCATTCTCAACTGGTACCGAGAAGAGGGTGTGATCTTCAAGGGCGGGTCGGGCTCCGGCATCAACCTGTCGAACATCCGATCCAGCTACGAACTGCTCAACGGTGGCGGTACGGCGAGCGGCCCGGTCAGCTTCATGCGTGGTGCCGACGCTTCGGCCGGCACGATCAAGAGCGGTGGCAAGACACGGCGCGCCGCCAAGATGGTCATCCTCAACGTCGACCATCCCGACGTCGAAGAGTTCGTGTGGTGCAAGGCGAAAGAAGAGCGCAAGGCCAGGGTGTTGCGCGATGCCGGTTTCGACATGGATCTCGACGGCTCCGACAGCTTCAGCATCCAGTACCAGAACGCGAACAACTCCGTTCGGGTCAGCGACGATTTCATGCACGCCGTGATCAACGACACCGATTGGGACCTGCACGCCGTGAAGGACGGCTCGGTGGTCCGCACCGTGCGCGCCCGCGATCTGTGGCGTGAATTGGCGACGGCGTCGTGGGAGTGCGCCGACCCGGGGCTGCAGTTCGACACGACCATCAACAAGTGGCACACCGCACATGCGACGGGGCGCATCAACGGGTCCAACCCGTGCAGTGAGTACATGCACCTCGACAACTCGGCGTGCAACCTGGCGTCGATCAACCTGTTGCACTACCTCGACGAGGACGGCAACTTCGACGTGGATTCATACATGCACACGATCGAGGTGATCTTCACCGCGCAGGAGATCCTCGTCGGCCGGGCCGACTACCCGACGGAGAAGATCGCCGAGACCAGCCGCCAGTTCCGCCAACTCGGCATCGGCTACGCCAACCTCGGTGCGCTGCTGATGGCCCTCGGCCTGCCGTACGACTCGGTCGAGGGCCGGGCGTGGGCGGCGACGCTGACCTCGCTGATGACGGGCCATGCCTATGCGACCAGCGCCAAGATCGCCAGCCGGATGGGCGCGTTCGCCGGCTTCTCCGAGAACGAGCGCTACATGCTCAACGTGCTGCGCATGCACCGCGACGCCAGCTACGAGATCGCCGGCGCCGACGCCGTGCCCACCGAGGTCATCTCGGCCAGCCAGCATGCGTGGGAAGTGGCCGTTCGCGACGGCGAGGAGTACGGCGTGCGCAACAGCCAGGCATCGGTGCTCGCCCCGACCGGCACGATCGGTCTGATGATGGACTGCGACACCACGGGCATCGAGCCAGACCTCGGGCTGGTCAAGTTCAAGAAGTTGGTCGGCGGCGGCAACATGCAGATCGTCAACCAGACGGTGCCGCGTGCGCTGCGCAAGTTGGGCTACACGCCGGCACAGATCGAAGAGATCGTCACCTACATCGATCGCGAGAAGACGATTCTCGGCGCACCGCATCTGGCTGCCGAGCACGTGCCCGTGTTCGCCTGCTCCATGGGCGACAACACGATCCACTACGAAGGTCACGTGCGGATGATGGGTGCCGCCCAGCCGTTCCTGTCCGGGGCGATCTCCAAGACGGTCAACATGCCCGAGGAAGCGTCGGTCGAAGACATCGAGGCACTGCACCAGTTGTCGTGGGAGCTCGGTCTGAAGGCCGTTGCGGTGTACCGCGACAACTGCAAGGTCGGTCAGCCGCTGTCGACGGCGAAGAAGGACGGCGAAGGTGTCGATACCCCGACATCGATGGCCGCGACCCAAACGGTGGAGCGCATCGTCGAGCGTGTCGTGCACCAGCCGATCCGCCAGAAGCTGTCGCGCACTCGCAGCGCGCGCACGTTCGAGTTCCGCGTCGCCGACTGCAAGGGCTTCGCCAACATCGGCGAGTATGCCGACGGCCGCCCCGGCGAGATCTTCCTCACTGTGTCGAAGCAGGGCTCGACCCTCAGCGGCATCATGGACGCGTTCGCCAAGAGCATCAGCTATGGCCTGCAGTACGGCGTGCCCATGCGGGCCTTCGTCGAGGCGTTCACCAACATGCGGTTCGAGCCCGCCGGCATGACCGACGATCCCGACATCCGCTTCGCCTCGTCGATCATGGACTACCTGTTCCGTCGCTTGGCGCTGGAGTACTTGACCTACGACGAGCGTGCTGAGTTGGGCATCTTCTCGATCGACGAGCGCCTGCAACCCACGCTGCCGGGCGTAGAAGAGAGCGCCATCGAGACTCGCACCGGTAGCGAGATCGCGGCGGACCCCAAGAGCTTGCCGTCGGCCGGCGAGTTGGTCGCCCAGCTCGACCTCGGCCTGGCGTCGAAGGCACCCAACAACGACGTCACCAACCCCGGTGGCATCGTGCGGCCGGCCGCTGCCGCGCCGAAGGTTCGTCAGAGCGACGCACCGATGTGCATGCAGTGCGGTGTGCAGATGATCCGTGCCGGCTCATGCCACGCCTGCCCGAGCTGCGGTTCGACAAGCGGATGCAGCTGAGCTGAGCCGCTATGGCATCGTCAGTGGAGTGCATCGATGAGGCACCAGCGATCTGCGAATCGGGAGATATCGAGGCAACTCGCTCCGCACCGCGCCGTGTCGGCGGCGCGTACCGTCTCGATGACGGCGGAGCGGTCCTGCACGTCCGCGCCTCGCTGCTCGTCGTGGTGATGTAGCCGAACGGGTCGCTACGCGGAGCCGGGGGCAAGCACGTCGGCGCGGCCGTAGTGACCGGCGACGTCGAAGTAGCGCTTGGCGTGCAGCGCCTCGCGAAGGTCGCAGTCCGCGGTCACGATTCCCTCGGCGTCGTAGAGCGGCCCGGCGATCACCTCGCCGAGCGGCGACACGATGCACGCGCCTCCGCGGCCGAAGCCCTCTTGACCAGGTGGTAACGGGAGCGGGAAGTCAGCGGGGAATGCTGACGCGGGGATGAACTGGGGGACGCTGATCACAAAGACCCGGCCTCGATGGCGATGTGGCGCATCGATGCGATCCAGCTGTCGCTGTCGTCGGCCGTGGGCGCCAGCCAGATCTGTGGGCCACCTTTGTACGGCTCCCATCGGGCCAGCGGCATGCGGTTCTCCCAACAGATCAGACCGGCGACCCTGCCGATCCGCGGCAACTCCATCACACCGAGGTCGTTTGCCGGCCCCACGCCATGGAAGACGCGCTCGTGCATCGTGGGCATCAGCTTGCGATGCCGCAGCAGCACGCCCCCGGCTCCGATCACTAGCAGCGAGTTGTACAGCGAACCCGGACGGTCGTCCTCGCGTTCGTTGACGCCGATGGCGATGTGGGCGTCGTGCTCGGCGCCGGCCTTCGCCAGGCGATCGACGGAAGGCCCGTTCACGTCGATGCTCGACGCCCACATCCGCTCCCACAACTCGTCGCACCGACCCGACCACGTCGCGGCCTGTGCCGCCCAGGCCCCACTCGGGTACTGCGACACGAAGCATTCGGGGAACACGACCAACGCTGCGCCGAATTGTTCGATTGCGTCGCCGCAGCGCGAGCCTCCACGTGAGAGTCTGGCGGCCATGATCGCCACGTTGGTCGACGTGTTCGCCGACGACTCCGTGCTGCTTGTCTTCGTCGTCATCGCAGTTGCCGCCGCTCTGGGGGCCGTCCGGTTGAGAGGCGTGGCGCTCGGCCCGGCAGCGGCGCTGTTTGCCGGCCTCGGTGTCGGAGCGATCGACGACTCACTGAGCGGGGCCGCGGGGTTGGCCCAGTTGCGCGAGCTGGGCCTGGTTCTGTTCGCCTACACGCTGGGGCTCGCCTCGGGCCCGGCGTTCTTCGCCCAGTTGCGCCGGGGTGGCGCTCGGGCCGCGGCGTTGACTGTCACGTTGATCGGCGGCCTGGCGGGTGCCTGCGCACTTGTGGCGCGGGTGCTCGATCTGTCTGCCGCCGACCGCGCCGGGCTGTTCGCCGGCAGCACGACCAACACGCCTGCGCTGCAGGCCGCGACCGAGGCGGTCAGCAGTGGCAATCCGGTGATCGCCTATTCGTTGGCCTACCCGGCGGCCGTGCTTGCGATGTTGCTGATGTCGACATTGCTGCTCGGACGTCGGCTGCCACTGCCTGCAAAGTTGACGCCACCTCCGACACCGCCCCGTGCCGAGAAGATCGTCGATTGGACCGTTCTGGTCACGGTCGACGCGCTGCCCGAGTTCACCGAGTTGAGCAAGCGGTTCCCCGACGTCGGCTTCAGCCGCATCGAGCACGACGGCACGGTCGCTGTCGCCACCGGCACGCGCCGACCCGAACCCGGTGATGCAATCGTGGTCATCGGGCCCGAAGCGGCCGTTGCCGCGTTCTGCGCCACGGTCGGCGACCGAAGCGACCGCCACCTGCCGCTCGATCGTTCCGTGCTCGACTTCCGCCGGATTGTGGTCTCCAACCGACGAATGGCAGGGCGCAGCTTGGCCGAGCTCGACCTGGTGCGCCGTCACGGCGTGACCGTCACCCGTGTGCGCCGCGGCGACGACGACCTGCTTGCCCACGACAGCTTCCTGCTGCAGCTCGGAGACCGCGTGCGAGTGGTCGGACCGAACGGCGAGCTGGGCGCGGTCGCCCGCATGCTCGGGGATTCCGAGCGGCGCCTCGCCGAGGTCGACCCGATCGGCTTTGCTGCCGGAATCGCTGCCGGTCTGCTGCTCGGCACGGTGTCGATCCCACTGCCCGGTGGGATCGATCTCAAGCTCGGTGTCGGGGGCGGGCCATTGATCGTCGGGCTGGTGCTCGGCTACCTCTCGCGCACTGGTCGGGTCACGTGGCAGATCGGGCACGGCGCCAACGTCGTGCTGCGCCAGCTCGGCATCTTGATGTTCCTGGCCTGTGCCGGGCTGGGGTCAGGCACCGCCTTCGCCAACGCAGTGGCCACGCGCCGCGGGCTCGAGCTGGCCGGCGCCGGCGTCGTCGTCGCCCTGGCATTCGCGGCGACGATCCCGCTGGCCACGGAGCTCGCTCTGCGGCGCAACATCGTCGACTCGGCGGGGATGCTCGCAGGAATCGAGACCCAACCCGCGGCGCTGGCGTACATCAACGAGCGCACGTCGGGGGACGAACGCGTCAATCAGGCCTACGCGTTGGTGTTCCCGGTCGCCATGGTCGCCAAGATCATCATCGTGCAGTTTCTCGCCTGACCCCGCAACGCCACGTCGGTCACGTGCGAGAAGCGGACCCGACGGCGTCTGCCGCTGGGTCAGGCTCGACCAGATGTGATGCAGCGGTGAGAGCGAACCCGCCGCGCTCTCCGGTGGCAATGAGGATCTTCTCCGGGGCGACCCCCAGCACCCAGTCGATTGATTCGTAGCGACCCTCGGCGATCAGCCGCCGCAGAACGCCGTCCTCGATCAGCCGGCCAGGGGAGTACCGCGCCCAGCGCGTCTCGAAGTGCCCGTCGAAGACGCGATACGTCTTGCCGTCGCGGATGCCGATGACGTATGCCGCGAGCACACCGTCGATGCCGAGCGTCGCGACCTCGATCTGATCGCCGACCGTGTGATCCAGAATCAGCTGCCGCCAGAGTTCGCGAACGGCCGGGTCATCGAGGTCGCTCGTCCGACCAGCCGCGTGGTCGCGCTCGATGTGGATTCGTTCGAGGTGGGGGAGCAGCATTCTGATCTCCGGCTCGCTGCGAGCAAGCTGGATCTCCACTCGTAGCCCATCCGTCGCCAACCGGTTCTCTGCCTTGCGCAACTGGCGCCGCATGTTCTGCGTGTGCGGGTCGGCACCGTGCCGGAAGGGTGTGAGGTCGACGAACGGGACGCTTGGGACCGGGCTGGTCCGCGCATTGGGCAGCAATTCGAGCAGCAACGGCGCGACGAGGTCGTCGTCGCCGAGATTGTCGAGCGTCAGCGTCCATGGCTCCGACAATGCACCGATGTAGTCGGCGATCTCCTGAGCCATGACCTGTGCAGTGACCAGGTCGCGAACCGCGAGGCGAGTGGATCCGAACGGGCCGTGGCCCATGGCGACAAGCTCGCGACCCGCGTCGGTCAGGCGCTGTGCCAGCAATGCAACCCCGTTCAATCGTCCCGACTCGCGTTCGCGGATGACGACGGCCCATGGCGTCCAACTCGTCTCGATCGATGACCAGACCTGCAACCAGCGCAGGCGACCGTTGACTGCGACATCGAGTTCGGTGTGCAGCGCTCCGATGTCGGCTGCCAAGTCGTTCAACGCACTGGCGTCGTCGATCACGGTGACGTCGACTTGCGGCAGCGCACCATCGCTCGCCGGCGCAGTCTTTC
>JAYVOI010000204.1:0-10057 GCA_043758005.1 Ilumatobacteraceae bacterium | reverse complement strand
AGATCCCGGCCACGGAGATCGACGGGGTCATCGACGAAGCGCTCCTCGAACTGACGGCACAGCAGATCGTCGGCCAGGCGGTCACGCCGTTCCTGCTGTCGCGGATCGTCGACCGCACCGGTGGGCGCAGCCTCACGGCCAACATCTCCTTGATCAAGCAGAACGCCGCACTCGCCGCGGACATCGCCGTCGAGTACTCCAGGATCTCGTAGCCCTACGCCTCGGCAGCGGCTGCCATCTTGGCCAGCGTCGCTACCATGTTCTGGCGGTTCCGCTCTCTCCGGTCGCGAACACCAGCAATCAACGGCGCGACCTTCCTGGCGAACATGGCTCGATTGTCGGTCCACGTCTGCACGACGGTGGTCGTGTCACCGTGCTGCTCGAAGCGGTAATCCCACGTGGCGACCTTGATCGGCCCGGTTGTCACGTCGAAGCTGAACCGCTGGCCGGGCTCCGCAGCGGTTATCACGACGTCGGTGCTCCACCGCCGCCGGCCGTTGCGATTCGTCCCCTTGAAATGTGCACCGACCGCGCACCCGATCGAGCCCTTGACCCACCTGCCTCCGGTGTTCTCCGGCGACCATTCGCCCATTCGGGGCAGATCGCTGATCAGTTCGTACAGACGGCCGGCATCGGCACGGATCGTTCGTTCGACGGAGATCTGTTCGGGCATCTGCCTATCTGAACAGATCGCGGCTCTGGTCGCGCAGTACGGGCGCGATGGTCGCGGAGTCGTCGACCTCCCACCCATAGCCCCGGATCACCCCGACGGGCATGCGCGAGATGTTGCCCTTGACCAGTTCCGCAGCGCCGGCGAGCTCGTCGGCGAGGCACACGGCTTGCACCTTGAACTCGTGACCGTGCGGGTCGAACTTCCCGATGTAGCTGTGGATCGGCTGCATCCCGGCGATGCCGATGGCAATGTCGGTCTGGCCCTCGCGCCAGGCCCTCCCGAACGTGTCGGAGATGATCACGGCAACGTCGACCCCCGCCTGCGCCAGCCCGGCGCGGATGCCCCGCGCCGATGCATCGGGGTCGGTCGGCAGCAAAACGAGTCGCCCGGCCGCACCGCTCGATGATTGGTCGACCCCGCTGTTGGCACACACGAACCCATGATGTGTCTCGGTGATCAGCACCGGCCCGAGCTGACGAACGATGCGCTTCGCTTCACGCAGCACGACCTCGGTCACGGCCGGGTCCTTGTCCCACGTCGTCGACCACTCGATCGCGAACGGCGAGGGCTCGACGTCGGCGAGCTCGACCGTGCGACCCTCGGCCTTGGAGACGATCTTCGATGTCACGACCACGATGTCGCCGTCCGCCAACGCCTCCCCGGCGGCCGTCGCGGCAGCGGCGATGGCCGCTGCCAGGTCGGTACCGTCGACGATCTCGGCGATGCCCGGCACACCAAAGATCTGTAAGCCGGTCACGGGCTGAACGTAGCAGCGCCCGATACAGCACAATGGGGTCCATGGTCTCCGACTTGTTCGATCCGGCGGCGTGGCGCGAGGTCCCCGGCTTCACCTTCGACGACATCACCTACCACCGTGCGGTCGACCAGGGCACGGTGCGGATCGCGTTCAACCGGCCGGAGGTGCGCAACGCCTTCCGGCCGCGCACCGTCGACCAGCTGTACACCGCGTTGGATCACGCCCGGATGACCACCGATGTCGGATGCGTGCTGTTGACCGGCAACGGTCCGTCGCCGAAGGACGGTGGGTGGGCGTTCTGCAGCGGCGGCGACCAGCGGATCCGCGGCCGCGACGGGTACAAGTACGCGGCCGACGAAGGCCGCGATTCGATCGAGCCGGGCCGCGCCGGACGGCTGCACATCCTCGAAGTGCAGCGATTGATCCGGTTCATGCCGAAGATCGTCGTCTGTGTGGTTTCTGGGTGGGCGGCCGGCGGCGGCCACAGCCTGCACGTGGTGTGTGACCTCACCTTGGCCAGTGCGGAGCACGCCAAGTTCAAGCAGACCGACGCCGACGTGGCCAGCTTCGACGGCGGGTTCGGCAGTGCCTACCTGGCCCGCCAGGTCGGTCAGAAGTTCGCCCGCGAGATCTTCTTCCTCGGCCGCGAATACTCCGCCGCCGATGCTCACCGCATGGGGATGGTCAATGCCGTCGTACCGCACGCCGATCTCGAGTCCACCGCGCTGCAGTGGGCGAAGGAGATCAACGGCAAGAGCCCGACGGCGCAGCGGATGTTGAAGTTCTCGTTCAACCTGATCGACGACGGACTGGTCGGCCAGCAGGTCTTCGCCGGTGAGGCAACCCGGCTGGCGTATGCCAGCGACGAGGCCGAGGAAGGCCGCTCGTCGTTCATCGACAAGCGTGAGCCCGACTGGAGCTCGTTCCCGTGGCACTACTGACGTGATACTGATCGACGACGCCAACGATGCTCGGCTGGCGTGCTTTCGGCGCAACGAGCGCGGCTTGACGAATCGGCGCCAGCGCCGCAACGACGATGGCGACGGTCTGTTCATGGCCGAGGGTGACCTCGTGGTCGATCGCGCCCTCGCCGCCGGCTGCACCGCCGTCGTGGCGCTGGTCGATGTGGCCAAGCCGCCGCCTGTCACGTGGCGGTTGCCCGAAGCGGTCCCGATCTACGCGGGTGGTGACGAGGTGCGGGCAATGGTCACCCAGCTCGGCACACCGCAGGGGATCGTCGCCCTGTTCGCCCGGCCGGCACGGACCACCGCCGAGCAGCTGGCGCTCCAGGCGACGCGGCTGATCGTGGTCGAGGCCGTCGACAACCCGATCAACGTCGGCTCGATCGTTCGCAATGCCGTCGCCCTCGGGTGGGACGGCATGATCTTCGACTCGACCAGTGCCGACCCGTTGTCACGGCGATCGTTGCGAGTGTCGATGGGCCAGGCGATCGCCTTCCCCGCGGCCAGGGTCACGAACCTGCCCGACGAGCTGCACCGCCTCACCGCCCTGGGCTTCACGGTCTGCGCCCTCACGCCGAGCCCCGACGCCGTCGACATCGGCACGATCGAGGTCAGCGAGCGGATGGCGATCGTGATCGGCGCCGAACGTACCGGGTTGACCGCCGAGTCGCTGGCGGCGAGCACGACCAGCGTGCGCATCCCCATGGCGGTCGGGATCGACTCACTGAATGCGGCCGCGGCGACGGCCATCGCATGCTACGCACTGGGCAAGCGCTAGCGCGGTCGTTGACCGGGCGACGAGATCGGCAGGCCGGTGTCGTTACGCATCTGCTCGGCCGCTGGCACGAAGTAGGCCATCAGCCGCTCGGCGATCGCCGCGTTCGGGGCGCAGGCCGAGACCGCGGCGCCCATGTGTGCCAACCACCGATCGCGCTGCAGTGGGCCGACGGTGAACGGCATGTGCCGCATGCGCAGCCGCGGATGCCCGCGCTCGTCGTTGTACGTCGTCGGGCCTCCCCAGTATTGGGCGAGGAACAGGGTCAGGCGGTGGCGAGCGCCGCGCAGATCCGGCGCCTCGGGGTAGAGCGGCAACAGAACGTCGTCGCTCGCCACGCCTGTGTAGAACGCATCGACGAGCCGCTCGAAGAACGGCATGCCACCGACCGCGTCGTACAGGGTTGACGTGCCTCGGTCCGGGTCGCTCATCGACCGCCGAGGCTATCGGTCATCAGGCCGCGAGGCCGTTGAAGACCCGCACGTTGGCGAGGTCTTCTTGACGCGCCACGCACGGCATGTTGCCGTCGCAGAGGTCGAAGATCACATTTTCGTTGTTGGCCAGAAGTACCAATGCCGAGACGACGTCGCCGTCGATCTCGAGCTCGATCACATCGCCGCCACGAAGTCGATTCGCTGTTGAGTTCATTTCGTGTCCCGTCCTTGTCGAGTTGCCCGTCACGACGAATACGAGTCCTCGGTGTCCCGTTTGCGTACCGTCGCACTTGTCACATCGGCACAGAAAGCGGTCGGCTTTACGAGAACTTTCTGGTCAGCGGCTCCGGAAAGATGTCGGGCAACCCCTCGCTGACCCGGTCGGGAAACACCGCCGGACGCTTCGCCAGGAAGCTCTCGACGCCTTCGCGCACATCGTCGCTGCGCCCTCGCGACTGAATCCCCCGCGACTCGACACGGTGTGCCTCCATCGGGTGATCCGCCGTCAACATGGTCCACAACATCCGCCGCGTCAGCGCGACACTGACCGGAGAAGTGTTCTCGGCGATCTCGGTGGCAATTACACGCGCCGCCGGCAGTAGTTCGTCCGGCTCATGGATGCTGCGCACCAGCCCGCCGGCCAGCGCCTCGTCAGCGTCGAAGACGCGGCCGCTGAAGCACCACTCCGCCGCCTGGCTGATGCCGACCAGGCGTGGCAGGAACCACGACGAGCAGGCCTCGGGGACGATGCCGCGGCGGGCGAAGACGAAGCCGATCTTGGCCGTGGTGCTGACCAGGCGAATGTCCATCGGCAGCGTCATCGTGATGCCCACGCCCACGGCAGGGCCGTTGATCGCGGCGATCACCGGTTTGGCGCTCTCGAAGATCCGCAGCGACACCAGGCCGCCGCCGTCCCTGACGATGCCGGCCGGTGTCGTCACGTCGCTCCCACCCTTGGCGAACGTCGCCGAGCCGGCAGAAAGATCCGCCCCGGCACAGAAGCCGCGCCCGGCCCCGGTCACGATCACGGCGCGCACATCGTCGTCGGCGTCGGCGCGGTTGAACGCGTCGATCATCTCCCGGACCATCGCGTTGGTGAACGCATTCAACTGCGCCGGCCGGTCGAGGGTGATCGTGGCGATGTGGCCATCGACGTCGTAGCGGATGTCGGAGTAGTCCATCCGCCGAAGCTACACGGGGTGTATCACACGTCGAGGAAGCGGCTGGCGGCAGTCGCCGAGCCGACGGCGCCGACGAAGGCACCCAGCAACACCATGAAGATCACGACCCGGACCGGGTAGCCGTCGGTGACGACGAAGCCACCCAGGCCGGCCGTCGACGGGAACTTGCGCACACCCGACGTCCAGTCGGCGTTGCCCAACAGCAGCAGCACGCTGCCGAGCGCAGCCCCGGCGAGACCCTGCAACAGGCCCTCCAGCATGAAGGGCAATCGGATGAACCAGTTGGTCGCGCCAACCAACTTCATCACCTCGATCTCGCGGCGTCGGGCGAACATGGCGGTACGGATGGTGTTCCAGATCAGCAGGATCGAGGCGAACAGCAACACGCCCGACATCACGTATGTGCGCAACCCGAAGAAGCCTTTCAGCTTGCCGAGCACGGTGATCTGATCGGAGGGGAAGTCGGCGCGCAGCACACCGGGCAGGGCGACGAACGATTCGCGAATGCTCAGCAACTGCTCGATGCTCTGCTTGTCGACGGGCTCGACGCTGAAGTACGACGGGATGTTGTCGGCGGACAGGAACTTCAGTGACTCAGGGTCAGCCGCGAACAACTTCTGCGCCTGCCCGAGCGAACAGTCGACCGAGCAGTACTCGACGTTCTTGATGATCTCCGGCCGGCTCTTGAGCGCCTCTTCGATCGTGGCGACTGCGTCGTCGGCTGCGCCGTTCTTGACGTAGACGATCATCTTCACGCCGCCGGTCCACTGGCTGAGCTGGTTGTCGAACGCCTGCTGGATCAGCAGCGTCATGCCGAACAGGAACAGCGAGACCATCGAGGTGATCACTGCGGCGACGGTGAGCGTGAGGTTGCGGGTGAGGCTGGCCCACATCTCGCGCAGCGTGTATCGAAGGCGGGAGATCATTCGTACACACCTCTGGCCTGGTCGCGCACGATGATGCCGCGGTCGAGTTGGATCACGCGCTTGCGCATCATGTTGACGATCCTCTGGTCATGGGTGGCCATCACCACTGTGGTTCCCGTCTTGTTGATTCGATCGAGCAAGCGCATGATCCCCTCGCCGGTAGCCGGGTCGAGGTTGCCCGTGGGCTCGTCTGCCAACAGGATCAGCGGCCGGTTCACGAACGCCCGAGCGATCGACACACGCTGTTGCTCGCCACCGCTGAGTTGGTGGGGGAAGCGCTCCTGCTTGCCGGAGAGACCGACGAGATCGAGTACCGCGGGGACCTGCTGGCGGATGACGTGCTTCGGTCGCCCGATCACCTCGAGGGCAAAGGCGACGTTCTCGTGCACGGTTCGGTTCGACAGCAGCTTGTAGTCCTGGAAGATGTTGCCGATGTTGCGGCGCAATTTCGGGATCTTGCTGTCGCTCATCTCGTTGATGTTTCGCCCGGCAACCCAGACCGAACCCTTCTCCGGGCGCTCCTGACGGTTCATCATCCGCAGCAGCGTGCTCTTGCCGGAACCAGACGGCCCCACGAGGAACACGAACTCTGCCTTGGCAACGTCGAAGCTGGCATCCCGGAGCGCGACGACCTCGGTCGAATAGCTCTTGGTGACATTCTCGAGTCGGATCATCGGCGTTTCTCCACGAACTGTTGCTGCAACCGCGGCCCCGCCCGAAGCCCGGGGAACACTAACCCGATCACTGTGCTTCTCGCCGTCGCCACCGCAGGTAGCCCTCCATGAACTCGTCGAGATCACCGTCGAGCACCGCCGTCACGTTGCCCGATTCGACCTCGGTACGCAGGTCTTTCACCATCTGGTAGGGCTGCACGACGTACGACCGGATCTGACTGCCCCAGCCGACCTGGGCCTGTTGGCCGGCGATGCTGTCCAGCTCGGCCTCGCGCTCTTCTTCGATCTTGGCGGCGATCATCGTCTTCAACCGGCGCATCGCCTTCTCCCGGTTCTGCAGCTGGCTGCGCTCCTCCTGCGACGACGCCACCAGGCCGGTGGGCTCGTGGATCAGACGCACTGCCGACGAGGTCTTGTTGACGTGCTGACCGCCGGCGCCACTGGCCCGGAAGACCTCCATGCGGATCTCGGACTCGTTGACCTCGAGGTCGAGCTCGTCCATCACCGGCCACACCTGCACGCCGGCGAAGCTGGTCTGCCGGCGACCCTGGTTGTCGAACGGGCTGATGCGCACCAACCGATGGGTCCCCCGCTCGGCGGTCATCAACCCGTATGCGTAGCGACCGGTGAGGGTGAACTCGGCCGACATGATGCCGGCCTCGGCACCTTCGCTGAGTCCGTCGAGCTCGAAGTTGAAGCCCCGACGCTCGGCCCAGCGGCCGTACATCCGCAACAGGATCTCGGCCCAGTCCTGGGCGTCGACACCGCCATCTTTGGCATTGATCTGCACGATGCAGTCGGACTCGTCGTGCTCCCCGGTGAACAGGCTGCGCAGGTCGAGCTGGTCGAGTTGCTTGGTGATCGAGGCGACAGCGGCATCGAGCTCGGGCTCCTGCGTCGCATCGTCGACCTCGCGTGCCAGTTCGTGCAGCACCTCGGCGTCTTCGAGCTCGCCGGCAAGATGATCGAACTGGTCGATGTCGGTCTTGACGTTGGCGTACTCGGTGTTGATCTTCTTGGCTTCGTCCTGGTCGTCCCACAAGTCGGGCCGGGCGACCTCCTGCTCGAGTTCGACCAACCTGGCCCGATTGGCATCGATCTTGAGATAGCCGTGAGCCTCGCCGAGGCGGCGGCGCAGCTCTTTCAGATCGTCGGAATAGTCACGCATAGAAGGCAGAGTTACGCGCTCGCTCCGTGACACATCTTGAACTTCTTGCCGCTACCGCAGGGGCATGCGGCATTGCGTGGTGTCTTCGACCACTCGTCCTTGACGATGGTCTGCTGCTTGGCCGGTGCCTGCGCAGCCTGTGCCGCAACCGCCGGGTCGATCTCACCACTGGCCGCCGCCGATTGGGCTGCAGCAGCGAAGCCACCGGGCTGGGCATTGTCGCTGGACGTCTGTTGCACGTTCTGTACCGTGGGCGGCGGGGCGTCGTTGCGGATGACCTGCACGTGCATGACGTACTTGACGAAGTCCTGGGCGATGCCTTTCATCAGGCTGCCGAACATCTCGTAGCCCTCACGCTGCCATTCGACGAGCGGATCCTTCTGACCAACGGCACGCAGGTTGATGCCCTCCTGCAGGTAGTCCATCTCCTCGAGGTGCTCGCGCCAGCGCTGGTCGATGATCCGCAACATGACCTGGCGCTCGACGTCGCGCATGACCGGGGGGGTCAGCTCGGCTTCGCGCTTCTCGTAGTACGCCGAGGCATCGGACATCACGAGGTCGTACATCTCGTCGGTCTCGTGGCACTTCTCGAGCTGTCCTTCGCTGATGTCGCTCGGCCAGAACGTCTTCAGCTCCAGCACCAGCCCATCGAGGTCCCATTCGTCGGTGGCGACGCTGGCGCAGTGCGTCTCGATCAGCGAGTTGACGGCCTCGGCCAGGTACTCCATCGCGGCGGTCTTGAGATCGGCGCCTTCCAGGATCTGATCCCGGCGCCGGTAGATCACCTTGCGCTGCTCGTTCATCACCTCGTCGTACTTCAGCACGTTCTTGCGGATCTCGCCGTTGCGCTGCTCGACGGTGGTCTGGGCCCGCTCGATGGCTTTGGTCACCATCTTGGCCTCGATCGCCTCGTCGTCGGGGAGGGCGCGGCCCATCACCCACGACAGTGCACCGGTGGCGAACAGCCTCATCAACTCGTCGTCGAGGCTGAGGTAGAAGCGGCTCTCGCCGGGGTCGCCCTGACGGCCCGAACGACCGCGCAACTGGTTGTCGATACGCCGGCTCTCGTGGCGCTCGGTGCCGAGGACGTACAGCCCGCCGAGGGCGCGAACCTTGTCGCCCTCTGCCTTGCACTCGCCCTTGAACTCGGCCAGCAACTGGTCGTAGCGAGCCAGCGCCGCGGTGCGCGCCGCCTTGAACTCGTCGGGCATCTCGTCGATCGGCAGCGGCAGCGCGAAGTCGTCGACCAGCACGTCGGGATCGTGCCCTTCTTTGACCACCTCGTGACGCGCCAGGCCTTCGGGGTTGCCGCCGAGAATGATGTCGACGCCACGGCCGGCCATGTTGGTCGCCACGGTGACGGCATTGAGCCGACCGGCCTGCGTCACGATCATGGCCTCACGCGTGTGCTGCTTGGCGTTGAGCACCTCGTGGGGAACACCCTGCTTCTTCAACAGCTGCGACAGGTGCTCGCTCTTTTCGACACTGATCGTGCCGACCAGCACCGGCTGACCGCGCCCGTACTTCTCGGCGATGTCGTCGACGACGGCGCCGAACTTCGACTGCTCGCCTTTGTAGATCAGGTCTGCCTGGTCGTTGCGGACCACGGTCTGGTTGGTGGGGATCGGCACCACGGCCAACTGGTAGGTCCCCATCAGCTCGGCTGCCTCGGTCGCTGCGGTACCGGTCATGCCGGCGAGCTTGTCGTACATCCGGAAGTAGTTCTGCAGGGTGATCGTGGCGAGCGTCTGGTTCTCTTCCTTGATCTTCACGCCCTCTTTGGCCTCGACGGCCTGGTGGATGCCTTCGCTCCAGCGGCGGCCATCGAGCACACGGCCGGTGAACTCGTCGACGATCTTCACCTCGCCGCCTTGGATGATGTAGTCCTTGTCGCGCTTGTACAGTTCCTTGGCCTTCAGCGCCACCGACAACTGGTGCACCAGGTTCTGTTGCACCTCGTCGTACAGGTTGGGGATGTCGAGGGCATGCTCGACTTTTTCGATGCCGGCTTCGAGCGGCACGACAACACGCTTGTCTTCTTCGACCTCGTAGTCGACGTCGCGCTGGAGCGATCGCACGATCGATGCGAATCGGTAGTACAGCTTGGCGGCGTCGGCGACGCGGCCGCTGATGATCAACGGCGTACGAGCCTCGTCGATCAGGATGGAGTCGACTTCGTCGACGATTGCGAAGTTGTGTCCGCGCTGGACCTTGTCGGCCAGGGTGGTGGCCATGTTGTCGCGCAGATAGTCGAACCCGAACTCGTTGTTCGTGCCGTAGGTGATGTCGCAGGCGTAATTGGCACGCTTCTCGCTGGGATGCTCCTTGAAACCGGGGATGATCAGGCCGACGTCGAGGCCCATCCACTTGTGGATGCGGCCCATCCACTCGGCGTGGAAACGTGCCAAGTAGTCGTTGACCGTGATGAGGTGAACACCCTTGCCACCGAGACCGTTGAGATACGCCGGCAACGTGCTGACCAACGTCTTGCCCTCACCGGTCTTCAT
>JAYVOI010000203.1:0-21936 GCA_043758005.1 Ilumatobacteraceae bacterium | reverse complement strand
GCGGGCTGGCTGGCGCCAGTTGGACGATGGATGATCGGTTCACGGCGTACGACACGGCGCATCTCCGTGCCGCCAACCTCGACGCCGGCAAGTTGTTGTTGCGCATCGACTATCACGACGCCGGCACGGTGCCCACGCTGGCCAGCGCGGCGGCTGCGGTACAGGAGCTCAACGACGCGCACATGATGGCGATGGTCGAGCCGATCCCGTACACCAAGAACGATCGCGGTGAAGCCGTGTGGGACACCGACCCGCTGGCACTGGTGAAGGCGGTGGGCGTCAGCGCCGCGTTGGGCGGATCGAGCGCGTACACGTGGCTGAAGATCCAGGCGACTGCCGACATCGCGACCGTCGCCAAGGTGACGACGCAACCGCTGCTCCTGCTCGGCGGCGCACCCGGCCCCGACCCGGAGGCAACGTTGGCGCTGTGGGAGGCTGCGCTGCATCAACCAACAGTGCGCGGGCTCGTGATCGGACGATCGTTGCTGTATCCCGCCGATGGCGACGTTGCAGGATTCGTCTCCCGCGCAGCAGACTTGGTGCAGCAAGCTGCAAAGGACCGGCAATGAGCCCATCACTCCATCGACCATCGGGCACCCTCACCGATGGCGATCTCGCAGTTTCGCTGAGCCCCGACGACGCCGGTTGGGCCTATTCGGGCCTGGTCGTCGTTTTGTTGGCGCCGGGAGTAGAGCGCTCTATCGCGCTCGGCGACAGTGAAGCAGTGGTGCTCCCGCTCTCGGCGATCGACGTCGATGTGAGTGTTGATGGCGAGCACTTCCGCCTCGACGGTCGTGTCTCGGTGTTCGACCGGGTCACCGATTTCGCCTACGCCCCGAAGGGTGCGACGGTCGTGCTCAGCGCTCCTGGCGGTGGCGACGTCGCCATCGCGACGGCTCGCTGCGACCGGCGATTGACGGCGCGCTACGGCTCGGCCGACGGCGTCGCGGTCGAGCTTCGTGGCGCCGGGCCGGCGACGCGACAGGTCAACAACTTCCTCAGTCCCGAGGCCTGGCCGCATGCCGACAAGTTGATGTGCGTCGAGCTCATCACACCCGACGGCAACTGGTCGAGCTATCCGCCACATCGTCACGACGACTCGCCCGAGTGCCCCGTCAACAACGAAGAGATCTACTACTTCCGCATCGGCGTGGCGGGGACCAGCCAGTACTCCGCCGACGGATTCGGTATGCACCGCACGTACACCCCGGATGGGTCGATCGACGTCAACGTCGTGATTCGAGACGGCGATGTCTTCTGCGTGCCCCGGGGCTATCACGGCCCGTGCATTGCCGCCCCGGGTTACCCGATGTACTACCTCAACGTGCTCGCCGGGCCCGGCGGCGAGCGCTCGATGGCCTTTTGTGACGACCCCACGCATCACTGGGTCCGCGACACGTGGGCCGAGATGGCTACCGATCCGCGGTGCCCGATGACGACCAAGAACGGACGAACGACGTGAGCAAGACGATACGAATCGGAGTGATCGGCTTCGGCTGGATGGGCCAGGCCCACAGTCGCGGCTGTCGGCGGGCGCCCGGCTACTTCCTCGATCGTGACTACGAACCGCAACTGGTCGTGGTCAGCGACACCGTCGAGGCGCGGCGCGACGATGCGGTGCGATCGTTCGGCTTCCAGCGTGCCGTGGCCGACTGGCACGAGGTGATCGACGCCCCCGACGTCGATGTCGTGTTCGTGACCGCGCCCAACATGCTGCACGTCGAGATGGTCGAAGCGGCCGCGGCCGCCGGCAAGCCGGTGTTCTGCGAGAAGCCTGTGGGTGGCACCCCGAGCCAGACGGTTGCAGCAGAACGTGCGGCGCGCCACGCCGGTGTGATCACCGGTGTCGGGTACAACTACCGGTGGGCGCCGTTGGTGCAATACGCCAAGCAGTTGATCGACGGTGGCGAGATCGGCGAGATCACCAACTACTACGGCCGGTTCTTCTCGATGTACGGCAGCGATCCCATGGGCCTGTTGTCGTGGCGCTTCCTGGTCGACCAAGCCGGTCACGGTGTCAGCACCGACATCCTCAGCCACTCCGTCGACCTCGGGCACTACCTGGTCGGCAGCATCGCCAAGGTCATGGGTACTGGCGAGACGTTCATCAAGCAGCGTCCGCTGCCGACCGGCGGCGGAACGCACTACGACCGCGGCAAGCCGGGCGACCCGACCGGTGAGGTGACCAACGAGGACTACATCGGGATGATGTGCGTTTTCGACGGCGGCGCACGCGGCACGTTCGAGGCATGTCGGTCGATGGTCGGCCCGGAGAGCCAGAACAGCTTCGAGGTCTATGGCACCAAGGGATCGATCGCCTGGAACTTCGAGAAGATGAACGAGTTGCGCGTCTACATAGCCGCCGAGCACAAGCACACCGGATTCACCACTGTGTTCGGCGGTGACCGCTTCCCGCCGCACGGCAACTTCGTGCCGGGCAGCGCCAACAGCATCGGGTTCGAGGACTTGATCTGCATCGAGGATCACGAGTTCATGCAGTCGGTCGCTGCCGGCCGTCAGCACACGCCGGGGTTCGCCGAGGCCTTGCAGTATGTGTCGGTCCAAGACGCAGTGCTGCGGAGTTGGGACAGCGGGCGTTGGGAAGACGTCGTTTCTTTGAGGGAGGAATGAGATGAGCACCACACGACTCACGACCGCTGCGGCGATCGTCCGCTATCTGATTGCGCAACGTACGGTGATCGACGACGTCGATGTGCCGCTGTTCCCGGGCGTCTTCGCGATCTTCGGGCACGGCAACGTGACGAGTCTCGGGCTGGCGCTGCAGGAGGCCGGCGACGCCATGCCGACGTGGCGCGGGCAGAACGAGCAGGGCATGGGCCTCGCCGCAGTCGGCTACGCCAAGGCGGTGCGCCGGCGCCAGATCATGGTCGCCACGTCGTCGGTCGGGCCAGGTGCTCTCAACATGGTGACCGCGGCAGGGGTGGCCCACGCCAACCGGCTCCCTGCGCTCTTCCTCGTCGGCGACACGTTCGCCAGCCGCCTGCCCGACCCGGTGCTGCAGCAGGTCGAGCACTTCGGCGACCCGACCGTCACGGTCAACGATGCGTTCAAGCCGGTCAGCCGTTACTGGGACCGGATCATGCGCCCCGAACAGATCATCCACTCGCTGCCGCACGCGGTCGCGGTGATGCTCGACCCGGCCGACTGTGGCCCGGCGGTGATCGCACTTCCGCAAGACGTGCAGGCCGAGGCGTTCGATTTCCCCGACGAGTTCTTCACCACGACGGTGCATCACATTGCTCGGCCACGGCCCGACATCGGACAGTTGGAACGAGCGGTGGCGTCACTGAGGTCGGCCAAGCGACCGCTGATCATTGCCGGTGGGGGAGTGCACTACTCGAACGCCAGTGCCGAACTGGCCGCCTTCGCCGAGGCGCACGGTGTTCCGGTGGTGGAGACGACTGCCGGTCGCACATCGCTGCAGGCAATCCACCCGCTCAACGCCGGCCCCGTCGGGGCTACCGGATGCACGAGCGCCAACGACCTTGCCGGCGCCGCGGATGTGATCCTGGCTGTCGGCACGCGACTGCAAGACTTCACCACCGGTTCGTGGACGGCATTTGCCCGCGACGCCCAGATGATCGGCCTCAACGCTGCGGTGTTCGACGCCGTGAAGCACCGCTCGCTGCCCGTCGTCGGCGATGCCCGCGAAGGGTTGCGCGAGTTGGAGGAGCGGTTGACCGGCTGGGTGGCCGACGAGGAGTGGGCCATGCGGTGCAAGAACGTGACCGCCGACTACCAGGCGTACATCGATGGTCTCGCCGATCCGTCCGCCGTGAGCGAGAGCGGACGGCCGACCTACGCACAGGTGATCGGCGCCGTCGACCGGGCTCAGCAGCCGCGCGACTACGTGTTCGCCGCTGCCGGCGGCCTGCCGGGCGAGCTGATCAACGGCTGGCGCGCCAAGGAGGTCGGCGACTTCGACTGCGAGTACGGGTTCTCCTGCATGGGCTACGAGATCTCCGGTGCATGGGGCGCCAAGATGGCCCGCCCCGACGACGAGGTCATCACATTCGTCGGTGACGGCTCGTACATGATGATGAACAGCGACCTGTACAGCTCCGTGCTCTCCGGCTACAAGCTGATCGTGATCGTCTGCGACAACGGCGGCTTCGCCGTGATCAACCGGCTGCAGGTCAACCAGGGTGGCGAATCGTTCAACAACCTCATCGCCGATGCCCGACATCGTGAGCTGGTCTACGTCGACTTCGCCGCCCACGCCGCGGCCATGGGTTGCGACAGCGAGCGCGTCGCCTCGGTGCACGAGCTGGAGGGTGCCCTGCGACGCGCGCGGCACAACGATCGCACCACGGTCATCGCCTTGCAGACCGACGCCTACTCGTGGACCGGCGGGGGAGCGTTCTGGGAGGTCGGCGTGCCCGAGGTCAGTGACCGAGTCGAGGTACAAGCGGCCAAGGCCAAGATGGTCAGCGGCAAGCAGCAGCAGAGGATTGGGACATGACGGGGAAACTCGATGGCAAGGTCATCGTCATCAGTGGCGGCACGCAGGGTCTGGGCGAGGCCATCGCCCGACAGGTGGTCGCCGATGGAGCGGCCGGTTTGGTGATCGCTGGTCGCAGTGTCGACCGTGGCACGGCATTGGCGAAGGAGCTCACGGATCTCGGTACACCCACGACGTTCGTCGAGGCCGATATGGAGGATCCCGCTGCACCGAGCGCCGTGATCGATGCTGCCGACGAGCAGTTCGGTGTTGTCCACGGCGTTGTCAGCGTTGCCGCAGCGACGTGGCGCGACAGCGTGTGGAGCGCGACGACCGATGGCTTCGATCAGATGATCGCCGTCAACACGCGTGCGCCACTCTTCTTGATCCAGGCTGCGGCCGAGGTGATGCGCCGCGAGGGCGTCGCCGGTTCGTGCATCACCATCGGCTCGACCAGCGGCCACGGTGGCCAGCCGTTCATCCTCAGCTACTGCGTCTCCAAGGGTGCGCTCGAGACCCTGACCCGCAACCTGGCCTTCTCGCTGATGCGCCACAGGGTCCGTGTCAACCTGGTGAGCCCGGGATGGATGGACACCGAGTCCGAGGACGCGACGCAGCGCAAGTTCCACGATGCGACCGATGGCTGGCTCGAGAGGGCCGAGCTCGGTCAACCGATGGGCCGGCTGATCAAGCCGCCCGAGGTGGCCAAGGTGGTTGCGTTCTACCTCTCCGACGAGTCGGGGATGCTGACCGGCAACATCGTCGACTACGACCAATCCGTCCTCGGCGCCGGAGACGCACCGAAACCATCACTTCAGGAGACACCACAGTGACACTCAGAACCGCAGTCCTCGGCGTCGGCCGAATCGGCAAGATGCACGCAGAACTGCTCGCCCGACAGGTGCCGGGCGCGTCATTGGCGATGGTGCAAGACATCAATGCCGACGCGGCTGCCGCAGTCGGCAAGCAACTCGACGTGCCGCACACGGCGGATGTCGACGCGGTCCTCGCCTCGCCCGACGTCGACGCCGTGGCGATCTGCAGCAGCACCGACACGCATGTGCCGTTCTTGATCGCTGCCGCTCGGGCCGGCAAGGCCATCTTCTGTGAGAAGCCGATCTCGCTCGACCTCGCCAAGGTCGACGAGGCCTTGGCCGTCGTTGCTTCCAGCGGCGTGCCGATCCAGGTCGGGTTCAATCGGCGTTTCGACCCGGCACACGCCTCGGTGCGCGCGGCAGTCGTCGATGGTTCCGTGGGCGATCTGCACATGCTGCGGATCACCAGCCGCGACCCCGCTCCGCCACCGATCGCCTACATCAAGGTGTCGGGCGGCATCTTCCTCGACATGATGATCCACGACTTCGACATGGCCAGGTTCGTCACGGGCAGCGAAGTGATCGATGTGTATGCGCAGGCCGCGGTCCGCGTCGACCCGGCGATCGGCGAGGCCGGCGACGTCGACACCGCCGTGGTGATCCTGCGTCACGAGAACGGTTGCATCACCACCATCGACAACAGCCGGCAAGCCGTCTACGGCTACGACCAGCGTGTCGAGGCCTTCGGCTCGGCCGGCTTGGCAGCGTCGGAGAACCCGGCGACGCACACCGGCATCCGCCGCACGGCCGCCGGATCGATCGGCTCGACCATCCCGTACTTCTTCCTCGACCGGTACATCCCCAGCTACATCGATGAGTGGAAGTCGTTCGTCAGCTACGTCGTCGACGGCGGGCCTTCGCCGGTGTCGGCCAACGACGGCCGCGCCCCGCTGGTGATCGGCCTCGCGGCGTGGAAGTCGTACCGCGAAGGTCGCCTGGTGCGCTGTGACGAGATCGGCTGAACCCCACCCGGCTGCGGGTCTCAGATCACATCGAGTGCGGTGACGTAGAGGATCCGGCCGGGTGCGGCGTTGACGATGAGCACCTGGCTCCCTCGTTCGATCACTTCTTGGCCGTCGACCGAGCGGGCGAAGTAGTACTCGGTGCCGCCGCGCACCTCGACGATCACTTCGCCCGTGGTGTGTGGTGCCACTTTGCCGGTGATGGATCCCGTCTTGCCGATCAACGACCTCTCAGCCATTGGTCGCAACCTCGGCGGCCGCACCGTTGGATGCGACGGTTTCGGGGGAAGCAGGAGCGACTGCGGTCTTGGGGACGAACAAGCCGCGCAAGAACTCGAAGCCGGCCATGCCCGACGAAGCGACTTCCATCAACGCCCGATTGACGCCCGTTGCGCCGTCGAGCACCGTGAAGTTCTGTACGTGGGAGAACGCACCGGCTGCTTCTCGAACGATCTCGGGCCAACGGGCGGCGATGGCCTGCATTGCCACGGCCTCGGGGTTGGTGGCCAGTGCTTCGGCTCGAGCGTTGATCGCCTTTGCCTCGGCCAGGCCCTTGGCTTCGAGGGCGTCGCCCTCGGCCAGACCGACGGCGCGGGCGGCCTCAGCCTCGGCGAGGCCATTGGCGCGGGTGGCGTCGGCGTTGGCGAGGCCCGACTCGCGAGTCGTCGCAGCCTTGGCCGCGGCCGCGGCCTCGGCGAGGCCTCTGGCCTTGATGGCATCGGCATCGGCAAGGCCTGTCGCGCGTGTTGCGGTTGCTTTGGCCTCGGCTTCGAGCGTCGTCCGCTTGGCCTGACCTTCTGCGGTCAGTTCGGCCACGCGACTGGCCGCCTCGGCGGCGGCGATGTCGGCGTCACGCAGGGCTTCTGCGGGGCGAATGATCGTTGCCACCAGCACCTGTTGCTGCTTGGCGGCTTCGAGTTGGGCGGTGCGCGTCTCCTGCTCGACCACGTTCTGGCGTGCGGAGGCCCGGGCCAGCGGGCCGGCCTGCGAGGCCTCGGCGTTGGCCTTGTCGACCTCGGCCTGGAAGCCGGCCTCCTTGATCGAGGCGTTCCGCAAGGCCTCAGCCTTCAGCGCGTTCGCTTGTTGCTCGCGCTCGGTCGCCTCGCGGTCGGCGTCAGCCTGGGCGATACGTGCGGCACTGGCCACGGCCGCGGTGTGCGGCATCGCCAGGTTCTTGATGTAGCCGGTCGGGTCGTCGATCTCTTGGATCTGCAGCGAGTCGATGATCAGACCGAGCTTGGTCATCTCCGAGCCCGACGCGTCGCGGGTGCGACTGGTCAACTGCTCGCGGTCGCAGCGCCTCGTTCGGCTCGGCGACACGCCACATCGCCTTGAACAACAGAATGGCCAGGACCAGGCGCACCCAGCACGATCCCCGCGGGCACGATGATGACGTTGCTCATTGCCACATTCATGGCATCTCCTTCTCGCTGCCGGCGTCCGGCAGGGTGCGGCGCATTGGGGCCGATAGGCCACCGAGGGAAGGCGCACGCTTCACCGGGTCAGCATATGCCTGCTACTTGCCGTGCGATCTTTGCGACTTCGTTCGATCGGCTCGGTCGTATCGTCGTGTTCATGCCAGACGAGACCGACTCGACACGTCTGGCGATCCGGGTGATTCCACGAGCCAAGCGCGATGAGGTCGGCGGCGAGCGCGGCGGGCGTCTTCTGGTTCGCACGACCGCGGCGCCGGTCGACGATCAGGCCAATGCGGCCGTGCGCAAACTGGTGGCCGCGCACCTCGGTGTGCCGGTGCGCCGTGTCGAGATCGTGTCGGGCCACCATTCGCGCGACAAGGTCATCAGCATTGCGCCGTGACGAGCGCGATCAACCGACGATTCCGCTGTCGTAGACGAACTGACATGCCGTCTCGATCGCGTGGTCGAGGGTCACCCTGCTGATCGCGTCGCCCTCGAAGTGGATCACGAACGAGGTGACCGGGCGAGACGCTGAGGCGTTGCAGTTGTCGAGCGCGGAGGCGGTCGTGATCTGCAGCTGAATGCTGGAGCCGCTGGCCACCGCGGCCGGCAGGTGGTCCTGCGGCCGGGAGCGTCCTGGCGTTCCGGTGATCGTGCCGATGCGATCGGGTGCATCGGCGCTGACGCCGGCGATTGTTGGAGGTGTGCAGATTCCGGGGCTGGTATTGGTGAGCCGGATGTAGTTGAAGATCGCCTGTCCGGCGCCGTCGTTGCCGTCGTACGACGGTTGCCAGGTGCAGCCGTCGGCCAGCGTGACCGGCGCGATCACATCGGCCACCTTGGACCAGGTCGCACCGCCATCGGTCGTGCGACGGATGTCCGTCGCCGTCGCCGCCCACCCGGTCGTGGTGGCGGACATCGAGATCGTGAGGGCGGCGAACGGGAGGTGGATGATGTGATAGTTGACGCCTGCGTCGTTGGTGATCCAGAGGGTTGCATCCTGTGGAAAGCCTGGGTTGATGGCGAACCAATCCGTGGCCGTGACGGTGGTCAACATTGATTGCGGACCGGTGTTGCTGACCTCGCCGGTGTCGGGCGGTGCCACATCGCGCCACGTCTGACCGAGATCGTCGGTGGCGACGTCGGCAACCTGGGCCTGTGTGCCCGTCGCCGCGGTGACCTTCGCGACAGTGAGGTCAGCCGAGGTCGAGATGATCCGATACCTGGGCCCGTTGGGGTCGGGTCCGGCCACGTCCCACAGCGGCGGCTTGACCTGCGTCCATGTGGCCGCGGCGTCGGTGGTCACGAACAGCCCGCGGCCCAACCGGCACGAGATCGATCCGGCAGTTCGGACAGCAACTCGGGCACGACATCGAGCCGCGGATCGTCGATCACGTCGGTGCTGTGCACCAACCGCAGCCGTCGCTCTCGGCGGCGATCGCCGCGGATCGAGTTCAGGAAGCGGTGGCGGACGGCGACGATCAACCAGCCGGTCTCCAATCGATCGACCGATCCGTCGTTCCACGACCGCACCATGGCGAGGTACGCATCGTGCACCAGATCTTCTGCGGCCGCACGGTTTCCATCGGTCAGGCGCAGGGCGTACCGGCTGACGTCGTCGAACGACGCCATGTAGAACGCTCGCCAGGTCGCCGAGGCCTCGGCGGTCTCCTTCGGCGATGCTCGTGCCCCCATCACGACATTTCAACACCACCAGTGAGCAGTTTCCGTCGTCCGCCTGGAAAATCGATCGAGGCCCGCCCGCGATAGCGTCGGAGACGACGAAACGGAAGGGTTCCACCATGACGATTCGACAGGCCATCGAGAGGTTGCTGACCCGAGGTGCACCGCCGGATGATCAGGACGAGCCGGTCGAGATCGCCCTGGTCCCCATCGGTACCGGTCCGATGACGCTCGCGTCCCTTCGTGAGGCGGGCTTCGACGCCACCGGGGCGGAAACGTTCAACATCGTCACCAACGTGCTCAGCGACTACCGCATCCTCGTGCCGCGCGGCCAGGCAGCAGACGCCACGGCCCGACTGCAGGACCTGCTCTAGATCTAGATGATTGCCCTCGGCTTGTTGATGGTGCTGGTCGGGTTCGTCTTCATGGCGCCCCGCGGCGGAATCCCCGGCGCGACGGCTCATCGGAACGTGTCGTTGGGCATGCAGCGGATCTTCACGACGAGGGGCTATCAGGGCGTGCCGTCGTGGCGCTACCGGCTGATCATGATCCTGATCGGGCTGGCGCTGGTGGTCGGCGGCATGGTCGTGGTCGCTCACGCCGGCGTCTGAATCGGACTTCAGCGGTCGAGGTCGAGGACTCGATCGGCGATGTCGGCGACGGCCGCGTCGTGGCTGGCAACGACGATGCAGGTGCCGTCGGTGACCATCGATCGCAACAGTTCGAGCACGGTGGCGATGTGGCCGGCGTCTTGATGGCTGGTCGGTTCGTCGGCCAGCAGCACGACCGGTTCGATGATCGCGGCGCGAGCCAAGGCCATTCGCTGTTGTTGTCCGAGTGAGGTGTCGGACGCGGCGCGGTCGACCTCGTCGGCGAGTCCCAACCGCTCGAGCATGTGACGACTTCGTTCGTGTGCCGTCAGGCGAGCGATGCCCGACAATCGCAACGGCAGCGCGACGTTCTCGGTCATGGTCAGTTCGGCGATCGCCGCGATCACTTGGGGCAGGATCGCCGCGCCCCGCCACGTGAGATCGGCACCGCCCTCACCCCACGGGCCGAATCTCACCAGCGTGCCGCCATCGGGATCGATCCATCCGGCCAGCAGCGACAGCAGTGTCGATTTGCCGCTGCCGGATCTGCCGCGCACCACCACCAACTCGCCCGACGAGAGCGTGAACGAGAACGGCTTCAACCCGGCGTTGTCGTCCCAGCGTTTGGCGAGGTCGGTCGCCTCCGCCAGCAGTATCGGAGTCGACGTCATCGAACTCGCCGCCCGTGGTCGAGTTCGGCGATCACATCGCCCGCCTCGATGACCAGCGGATCGTGCGTTGCCACAACCAACGTTGCTCCTCGTGAGGCGACACCGGCCAGCACTTCCACCAGCGATCGAGCGTTGGTCCGATCGAGCGATGCTGTCGGCTCGTCGAGGATGACGAGCTCGGGTTGGCCGGCAAGTGCACACGCAACCGCAAGGCGCTGTTGCTCGCCGCCGGAGAGCTCGCGCACGCGGCGATCACGAAGCGCGGCGAGGCCGACGGAGGCGAGCAGCTCGTCGAGCTCGTCGTCACTGGTGACCGTCGGCCGACCCCGTCGTTGCGAGGCTGCCCAATGCACGTTGTGGATCGCGTCGAGTTGGTCGAGCAGGTTCTCGCTCGGTTGCGGCAACACGATCCCCAATCGATCGCGACGCAATTCACGACGGTCGCGGCGACCGAGCACGACGACGTCGGTATCGCCGATCTTCACGCTGCCCTCGTCGGGCCGTTGCATGCACGACAACAGGCTCAGCAACGTCGACTTCCCCGAGCCGGATGGACCGGCGACCACAGTCATCCCGCCGACGGGAATCTCGAGGTCGACACGATCGAGGGCGGTGACCAGGTCGCCTTCCACGGGGAAGTGTCGCACCACCGTGCGCACGTCGGCGGCGGGGCGGTCGTCGCCCAAGGTCAGCATGATCTTGTCAGGCCGTTCTACGCATCACCTCCATGGCGCGAGTCCGCTTGATCATCACGAAGCCAACCGACACCAAGACCACGAGGGACCCGAGCACGCCGACGAGCACCGGGGCACCGGCCGCAAGATGAGCGACCACACGAGCCGGTGGCGCGAGGTGTCGCAACGAGTCCAGTCGGGCGATCGAGATGCGCGTCACCAGCCAGCCGATCAGCACTCCAAGCGCCGCACCGATGGCCAGCGCCGGGCCGAGCTCGGCGACCAATCCGATCGCCTCACCGCGCGACGTGAGACCCATGCGAGTCGTCAACACGTGTGCTGCCTGGCGGGTCTGGCGTCGAGCGTCGAGCGTCGAGCAGTTGGGCGAGGAGGACGACGATCCCGATCAGCACGCCGAGAATCGACAGTGTGGCGTACGCCCAGCGGACCGTCAGGAAGCTGGTCACGTTGAACACCAGGGTCTGATCATGCGGCGTCCGCACCAGGATGCCCTGGTTCGACAGTTGGGCGAACGCGTCGGGCGGCGGGTCGCGCAACAAGATCTCCGACGACGTCGGGAAGCCGGACGACGTGAGGAGGGCCTTGTCGACGACCACCAGGATCGCGCCGTTCCGGTAGCCGGGGAACCATCGGGCGGAACCGACGGGGTCGACCTCCATCGGCCGGCGCACGAGGCTCTCGAGATGCGTGTCGGGCAGCGTGCCGCCCACCACGATGGCAGGAAGTGCTCCCGGCGATGCCTGAGCGAGAGCGTCGAGCAACACGGTGAGCGAGCGGTCCGAGGCGTCGTTTCGCCAGTGAACGGCACGGGCGAAGGTGGTTCGGTCGATCCCCAGCAGGTCGACGGACTGCGAGCCGCTGTGACCTTGCGAGCGGGCGACAATGGTGCCGATCGCGTCGAATGGTGGCGGGAGTGCGGTGATGTCGCGGGTCGTCATCGTCAGATCGCTCCCGAGGTAGACGGCGGCCTTTTCCGAGAGGAGCACTGACGTGCTGTCGGTCAGCAGTCGGGCAACGGTGAACGATCCGGCGGCCAGGGCAGTGGCGAGCAGGAGCGCGCCGGTGACGCCGGGCTCGGCCAACGATCGGCGCAGCCCGGTCATCATCGATGGTGGCAGTCGCTTTCCGGCCAGTCGCCAACGCCGGAGCAGCGCGACGATCGGCCGTGCCAGAACCGCCAGGGGCGCGATGATCGCCAGCAGCGGGAAGCACTGCGCCCAGAAGTCGGCGTGGCGGGCGACGGCGCCGACCTGCTGGATTCCGCCGATTCGATCGAGTCGGGCGAAACACGCAACAGCTCCCGCGACCGGCACCAGTTCCCACGGAACGAATCGAACCCACGAGCGGCGTCGGAGCCGGCCGTCGACGAAGGTCCGTGACCGTGCTGCGGCAACGCACGCAATGGCGAGGAACGCCACGACCGCTCCGAGCACCGTGTAGAGCACGGCTGACCTGATCGCCGCCGTCTCCAATTCGGGTGCCGGACCGAGGTAGCGCACGGCCGCGAGTGCGATGACCGAGCCGACCAGTGTTCCGGCGATCACTGCGCTGCTGGCACTTCGCGCCACCCGGAAGCCGAGCGACCATGGCGATTGGCCCTTGAGCAGACGCAATCGCAGTTCACGCTGACGTTCGCGAGCCAACAATGCCGTTGCCGCACCGAGGAGGGCAAGCGACGACAGCAACGCCACGAGTCGCACCGGTGCCATCGTCGCGGCGACGACAGCGGTGGACGCACCAGCGTGGCGGACCACCGTCCGCAGCGGCTCGCCGTCAGTCAGGGTTCGCCCGCGAAGGTTCTCGTCGATGTCGACGAGTCGGTCGGCGTCGTGAGAGATCTGGTCGAAGTGATCGGCCACAACGGCCGCATCGTGCCTGCTGAGACCGGCCGCCTTCGGTCGCAGTTCCCACTCGGCAATCCGGAACGCCTGCGCCGTTCGCAGCGCTCTCGACGTCGTGAACAACACGGGCGTCGGCGGGTCGGCCGGGTCGCTTCCCGTCGATCGGAAGAACGCACGGAGCCCGCACCAGTACGACGACTCGGGTCGGGTCGGCACCAGCGGATACGTGTCGACGACATGCACCACCTCGTCGAACGGTCGCTTGCCCTGGTTGTTCTCGACGAACAGCGTGAAGGTATCGCCCGGCTTGGTCCCGCCCGGCGGAAGCATCCATTCGGGGGCCAGCACCGCATCGTCGCCAGTGGGCGCCTGCACCGGTCGAAGCAGGTTCTGTTCCTGGTCGTCGCGATACAACAGGGTGACCCGGAGTGGGCGGGCGTTGGCGACACCGGTGTCGAGCGAGACGTTCGGGGCAATGCGAGTGAGCACACCCGGCTCGGTGTGCGCGGCGATCGGCGCGGCGAGCTCCTCGAGGTGGGTGTTGACGTCGGGCTGGGCGCCACCCATCGGGATCCGCAGGCTGACGTCGGCCAGGCAGATGTGGCTCAGCTCGCTGTGAACAGCAGCGGTGGCGACCGACGACAGGTAGAGCGGCGATCCCGCGAGGCATGCGGACCCAAGGGCGACGATCGCCGCGACGGCGACCCAGCCGGCGGTGCCCGACGAGCGAAATCGCTTGAAGATGAGACACTGCACGAGGGCGATGGACGGCTACGAGTGCGGCGTGTAGCTGGCGCGGGCGTCGCGGATCTCGCGCCACGCTGCGTCTTTCCCGGCTATCCCTGCGGACGACGACTCCTTGCCCGGCTCGAGCGCCTTGTAGACCTCGAAGAAGTGCTGGATCTCGCTGACCAGCTGTGGAGTGAGGTCGGCGAGGTCGTGCACGTCGTTCCAGCGTGGTTCCTTCGGCGGTACGCAGAGGATCTTGGCGTCTTCGCCGGCCTCATCGTGCATGTAGAGGACACCGACCGGGCGGGCCGCCACCCACACGCCGGGGTACACCGCATCCTCGAGCAACACGAGTGCGTCGAGTGCGTCACCGTCGCCCCCCTCGGTGTTGGGGATGTACCCGTAATCGGCCGGATAGGTCGTCGCCGTGAACAGGCGCCGGTCGAGAAACACCCGACCCGTGTCGTGGTCGATCTCGTACTTGTTGCGGCTGCCACGCGGGATTTCGATCACGACGTGGATGCAGTCGTCGGGGAGCGGACTGAGGGCCATGGCGCCATGCTCGCATATCTGCCGTCGATGGCCGGATCGCACGAAGTAGCGTGAGATCCTCTATGGAGTTCCGCCGAATCACCAACCTGCCGCCGTATGTGTTCACGATCATCAACAACCTGAAGATCGAGGCACGTCGAGCAGGGGTCGATGTGATCGATCTCGGGTTCGGCAACCCCGACATCCCCTCGCCGCAGATTGCCGTCGAGAAGCTCACCGAAGCCGCCCACATCGCCCGCAACCAGCGCTATTCGGTCAGCCGCGGCCTGCCCAAGCTGCGTGAAGCTGCTGCGGCCCTCTACCAGCGCAATTGGGGTGTAGAGCTCGACCCGGAGCTCGAGATCACCAACACCATCGGTTCGAAGGAAGGCTTCAGCCACCTGATGTGGGTGCTGCTCGATCGCGGCGATGCCGCCATCGTGCCCAGTCCGAGCTACCCGATCCACATCTACGGCCCGCTGTTCGCCGGTGCCGACCTGCGGCAGGTGCCCATGCGCCACCTCGCCGACCCCAGGGTGCAGGGCGACTTCACCGGCGACTTCTTCAACAGCCTGACCACCGCCTACGACGTCGGCTGGCCCAAGCCACGAGTGCTGGTGATCTCGTTTCCACACAACCCCACCGGTGCCGTCGTCGATCTCGACTTCATGCAGAAGGTCGTCGATTTCTGCCGCGAGCGGGAGATGATCGTCGTCCACGACTTCGCCTATGCCGACGTCGGGTTCGATGGCTACAAGCCGCCCAGCATCCTGCAGGCCGAGGGCGCCAAGGAATGCGCCGTCGAGTTGTACTCGATGACGAAGAGCTTCTCGATGGCTGGTTGGCGTTGCGCCTTCCTGGTCGGCAACCGAGAGGTCGTGCAGGCACTGGTGAAGCTGAAGAGCTACCTCGACTACGGCCAGTTCCAGCCGGTGCAGATCGCCGCGACGGTGGCGATGAACGAGGCAGCGGACTACCCGGCCGAGGTGTGCGCGATCTACCAGAGCCGGCGCGATGCCCTGATCGACGGCCTCGGCCGAATCGGCTGGGACATCCCCAAGCCCAAGGGTTCGATGTTCGTCTGGGCGCCGATCCCGGAGGCATACGCCGAGATGGATTCGGTCGAGTTCTGCTCGCACGTCGTACGCGAGTGCGAGGTCGCCCTGTCGCCCGGCGTCGGCTTCGGCCCCGGTGGCGAGGGCTTCGCAAGGTTCGCCCTGATCGAGAACGAACGCCGCATCGCCCAAGGCATTCGCAACCTCAAGAAGGGCCTCCCCAAACTCGGTTGACCCCGAGTGGAGTGTTTGAAGCCCACCTGGGTGCCGTGAAGCACTCCACTGGGCTAGCCGTAGAGGGCGTGCACGTCGGGAGGGGGTTTGCCGTCGGGTGAGGCGCACGGGTTGTCGATCCGGCCGCCGACCGTCATCGGCTTCGGGCAGGACTCGGAGAACAGGAAGGTGATCCAGCGTGAGAGGTAATCGGCCGCGCCGAGCGCGCCGGTGGGCTGGTAGTGGATGCCGTCGGAGACGAACCACGACCGGACCGGATCGCTGTAGTCACGCCAGTCGGCGATGAACACGTCGGGGTAGTTGCCCGTCGCCACCTTCTCAAGCAGGACCGCGTTGTTGGCGATGTACGACCCGTTGTTGTCGGTCCCGGCACGGGTCAGGCCGTCGCGCAGGCGGTAGTTCATCCACACGATCCGAACGGCGCCCTTGGCCCTCGCCGCCGACACGATCAGGTCGAAGTTGGTGCCGAAGCCGTTGCTGCCCTCGTTGTAGCCGTCCCGATCACGACTGCATCGAACGTTCCACCTGCGCCCTGGATCGCCTCGAGTGCCGTGTTCGGCGTGTTGCCCGCCAGGCTGTGGCACGACGACCTGACGAGTCGACGACACGACTCGCCGTCGAGCACGTATGTCATGCCGTTGAGCGCGTCAAATGCGTGCGTGTAGAACTTGATCCCCTCGAGCGACGAGTCGCCCATCAACAGCACTCGTGGCACCGGCGGTGGGAGGGTCGGGGTCTCCTGCACCATCGTGCCGCGGCTCGCCGGAGCGGCTGCGCCGGCGCCGGGGTCGACGATGGGGAGCGCCGACGCCACCGATGCACAAAGCAGTGCCGCGCATGTGCCGATGGCAATGCCAATGCGGCGGGTCACGGCGAGTTGACCCAGCCCCTCGATCGCTCGACGGCGCGGAGCCAACTGGTGTGGGCGAGATCGGTGAACGTTCGCTCGGGTTCCGGTTCGAACGTCGCGTCGATCTCCCAGCGATCGTTGATCGCGTCCAGCGAAGGCCAGACACCTTCGGCCAGACCGGCCAGATATGCCGCGCCGAGCGCGGTTGTCTCCTGGTCGATTGGGCGCTGCACCGTGACACCGAGCTGGTCTGCTTGCATTTGCAACAACACGTCCATCACTGACGCTCCGCCGTCGACGCGTAGCGCAGCAAGGGTCGTGCCGCTGGCGTGTGCCATGGCCTCGACCACGTCTCGCGTCTGATACGCCATGGCCTCCACCACCGCTCGGGCAAGGTGCGCCTTCGACGTGCCTCGGGTGATGCCAACGATGGTGCCGCGCGCGTACGGATCCCACCACGGGCTGCCCAGGCCGGCAAAGGCAGGCACGACGAACACGCCACCGTTGTCAGGGGTGCTCGCGGCCAACGGACCGATCTCGGCGGCAGATTCGATCAGCCCGAGCCCGTCTCGCAGCCACTGAATGGCCGCGCCGGTGACGAAGATCGCGCCCTCCAATGCGTAGGCAACCGTGCCGTCGGCGAGCTGCCAGGCAACAGTCGTCAGCATCCCCTCGGTCGGCGGCGGGCACGACGCGCCGACGTTCAGCAACACGAAGCTGCCGGTGCCGTAGGTGTTCTTGGCCATGCCCGGTGTGAAGCACGCCTGCCCAAACAGGGCGGCCTGTTGGTCCCCGGCGACACCGGAGATGGGGATGCCGGCAGCACATCCGGACTCGGCCGCCGTCACCCCGAATCGACCACTCGATGGTTGCACCGACGGGAGCGCGTCGATCGGGACGCCGAACAGATCACACAGATCGGGCGACCACTCCAACGCGCGAATGTCGAACAGCATCGTTCTGCTGGCGTTGGTGACATCGGTGGCATGCACGGCGCCACCCGTGAGGTTCCAGATCAACCACGAGTCGATCGTGCCGAGCGCCAGATTCCGGTCGACCGGTATGTCTCGATTGGCCAACAACCATTCGAACTTGGAGGCCGAGAAGTACGGATCGAGGACCAATCCGGTGGTGTCGCGCACGAGTGGTAGGTGCCCGCTCTCGCGCAACGCCTCGCATCGATCAGCGGTGCGGCGGTCCTGCCACACGATCGCGGTGCCGTAGGGCTTTCCGGTACGGCGATCCCAGGCGACCACTGTCTCGCGCTGGTTGGTGATGCCGATCGCTGCGACGGAATCGGCGCCTACTCGGCCGACCACATCGTTCAGTACCGACACGGTGACGGACCAGATCTCCTCGGCGTCGTGTTCGACCCAGCCCGGCTCGGGGTAGAACTGCGTGAACTCTCTGTACGCGGCAACGACCTCGCCGCCGTCGGCGAAGATCGCCCGGCTCCGCACGCCGGTCGTGCCGGCATCGATGGCGATCACGCAACGTCGAGCATCATCGGCCATTGCGTTCACGGTACTCAGCGGCGGCGCTTCTTGGTGGACCGGTTCGGTCGCTGCGACGGACCGGTGCTGGTACGGCGGGTCGGTGCGGGGCGTTGTCGGGTGGCCTGCGCGGTGGCCGCCGGAGTGCTGACGACCGCACGCCGACGCTCGCGCGCTTCGCGAATCGACTGGCGCTGGTAGCCGAACTTCGACAAGACGGCGACGAACCCGACATAGAACACCATGCCGATGACCAGGCCGAGGAAGTCGCCGGGCTTCGGATGTTTCACCAGGAAGACGATCGCCAGCGCGCCGATGACGATGAAGATGCTCGCCTCGCGCAGCAGCCGCTTCCACGGGATCGGTCGGTTTGCATCCCAAGCCACGGGCATCTCCTCCCTTTCGGTCGCCGTGGCCTAGCCTTTGCACACGTGCGCGTCGGCATTTTGACAGGTGGGGGTGATTGTCCGGGACTCAACGCGGTCATCCGGGCGATCGTCCGCAAAGGCGAGCTCAACTACGGCGACGAGCTGGTCGGTTTCCTCGATGCGTGGGATGGTGTGCGCGAGCGCCGCACCATGCAACTCGATGTGCGGTCACTTCGCGGAATGCTCCCGAAGGGTGGCACCCTGTTGGGCACCCGGCGGGGCAGTCCCTATGACGACCCGGACGGGCCCGAACAGGTCGCCGCGACGTTTCGCGACATGGGGATCGACGGTCTCGTCGTCATCGGCGGGAATGGTTCCCTCACGGTTGCGTGCAAGCTCTTCCATGATCTCGACCTCCCGATCGTCGGGGTGCCGAAGACGATCGACAACGACATCGTCGGCACCGACATGACGTTCGGGTTCACGACCGCTGTGCAGATCGCCACGGACGCCATCGACCGCTTGCACACGACGGCGGAAAGTCACGACCGGGTGATGATCGTCGAGGTGATGGGTCGCCACAGCGGATGGATCGCCACCTACGCGGGCATTGCCGGTGGCGCCACCGCCATCTTGATCCCCGAGGAACCGTTCGACATCGACAACATCTGCGAACTGCTGCACCGGCGCCACGAGCGCGGGCGCTATGCATCGATCGTGGTGGTCGCCGAAGGGGCTGAACCGCGTGAAGAGTCGATGCCGACCCGCGAGAAGATCTACGACCGGTTCGGCCATGTGCGCCTCGGCGGGATCGCCGACACGATCGCTCATGCCATCGAAGCCCGGACCGGGTTGGAGACCAGGGTGGTGCTGCTCGGCCATGTGCAGCGTGGCGGCACACCATCGGCCTACGACAGGGTGCTGTCGACCCGGTACGGCATTGCAGCCATCGACGCGGTCCACAACGGCGAGTGGGGCAAGATGGCGGTGCTGCGCGGCACCGACGTGACGATGATCCCGCTCGACGAGACGGTGGGCAAGACCCGGTACGTCGACCTCCACCTCTACCACGATGTCGCCGAGGTGTTCTTCGGGTAATCGACTCGTCCCGGCCGTAGGTCGTGGGTAGTGTCCTCGCAGTGGGTGAACCGCTCGTTTCGGCCCGGGGCCTGGCCAAGAAGTACGGGGAGCTCGTCGCGGTCGACGGCATCGACTTCGACGTCGAGCCGGGCGAGGTGTTCGGCTTCCTCGGGCCCAACGGCGCCGGGAAGTCGACCACGATGCGGATGATCGGGTGCGTGTCGCCGGTGTCGGCGGGGTCGCTGCGCATCTTCGGCATGGACGCCGCTTCCAACGGTCGACAGATCCGGGCCAGGTTGGGTGTGGTGCCACAGCTCGACACGCTCGACAAGGAACTGAGCGTGATGGAGAACCTCGTGCTCTACGGCCGATGCTTCGACATCCCGCGGGCCGAGTGCCGCCGACGGGCGAAGGAGTTGCTCGAGTTCGTCCAGCTCGGCGAACGCGCGGACAGCTTGGTGGATCAGCTCAGCGGCGGAATGATGCGACGCCTGTCGATCACGCGGGCGTTGATCAACCAGCCAGACCTGCTGATCCTCGACGAGCCGACCACCGGCCTCGACCCGCAGGCGAGACACGTCGTGTGGGATCGGTTGTACCGGCTGAAGCACGATGGCGTCACCCAGATCATCACGACGCACTACATGGACGAGGCGGAGCAGTTGTGTGATCGGCTGGTCGTGATGGACGGCGGACGCATCGCCGCGACCGGGTCACCGAGGTCGCTGATCGAGCAGTACTCCACGAAAGAGGTACTGGAACTGCGGTTCGCACCGAACGGCGACGCCGCGGCGCAACACGCTGTGTTCGCGGACGAATCGCTCGGACTCGGCCAACGTGTCGAAGTCCTGCCGGATCGCACGCTCGTCTACGCCGACGACGGCGAGGCGGCGCGGGCCGAGGTGCACGCCCGCGGTGTCCAGCCGATCAGTTCGCTGGTGCGTCGTTCGAGCCTGGAGGACGTGTTCTTGTTCCTCACCGGACGGACGTTGGTGGACTAGCCGTGGCAATGACGACACCCGGGTCGGTGCGAGTGGCGTTCTGGCACGCCACGGTCTTCCGGCGCTTCTGGCTCAGCAATGCGCTGGCGTCGGTCGTGCAGCCGCTCCTCTACATCCTGGGCCTCGGTGTGGGTGTCGGGGCTCTCGTGGATCGCACGGCGCATTCGGCCGACGTGCTGGGTGGCGCGTCGTAGTCGCCTACATCGCACCGGGGGTTGATGGTCACGACGGCAATGGCCGTGGCCTCGGCCGAGAGCCTGTGGCCGATCCTCGGGGGGTTCATCTGGAATCCGTCGTACTACGCGATCTCGGCCACACCACTCGGGCCGACCGACATCGTCGGCGGGCATGCGTTGTGGATGACCACGCGCTGCGTTGTGACCAGCATCATGGTCGCCGCCGTGCTCGTGTGCTTTCCCGAAGCGCGGTCATGGGGGCTGATCCCCGCAATCCCGGTCGCGGCCTTCACCGGGCTTGCCTTCGCCATGCCCCTGATGGCGTTCTCGGCGAAGTGCGTGCTCGACGCTGGCTTCGCTGCGATGCAGCGGTTCGTGATCATCCCGCTGTTCCTGTTCGGTGGTGCGTTCTACCCGATCTCACAACTGCCCGGCTGGACCCAGGCGATCATCAAGGTCATGCCGCTGTGGCACGGCGTCGAGTTGGCCCGCCGTTTCTCCCTCGGCCACGTCCATGCTTCGGACACGCTGTGGCATGTCGCGGTCCCGCTGTGCTGGATCGTGGTCGGCACCGCCCTTGCCCGGCGGTTCGTTCGGCGGCGGTTGTACGTATGACGCTGGTCCTGCGGATGCTCCCGCCCATGCTTCGCGACGTGCGCCGGCCACAACGCATGGTCGAGCGCAACATCGTCGCCTATCGACGACAGTGGCTGCTGTTGTTCAGCGGCTTCTTCGAGCCGCTGTTCTACCTGTTGTCCATGCGCGTCGGCCTCGGCGACCTCATCGGCGGCGTCTCGGTCGGCGGGCACGTCGTGCCCTACGACCAGTTCGTCGCGCCCGGGTTGATGGCCGCCTCGGCGATGAACGGGGCTGTGTACGACTCGACGATGAACGTGTACCACAAGTCGAAGTGGGCGCGCATCTACGACGGTGCACTGGCGACGCCGATGTCGGCCGGCGATGTCGCTGTCGGCGAGATCACGTCGGCCCTGATCCGCGGGCAGATCTACGCGGTCGGGTTCCTCGATGTGATGTGGGGATTGGGGCTGGTCGGATCGCCGTGGGTGCTGCTCGCGTTGCCGTGTTGCGCCCTCATCGGCTTGGCGTTCGCGTCCGTCGGGTTCGCCGTGACCACGTTCATGCGGGGTTTCAGCGACTTCGAGTTCGTGCCGACCGCGACGATGCCGATGTTCCTGTTCTCGGCGACATTTTTCCGTTGAGC
>JAYVOI010000202.1:0-4347 GCA_043758005.1 Ilumatobacteraceae bacterium | reverse complement strand
CGTGAGCGTTATGTGCGGGCACCATCGGCGCGTTCTGGCGAGGGTCTATCCGAACGTGAGGTCGCTGAGAGCGCGTTCAAGGGCGATGTCGATCCATTGTCGTGGCGACCGCACTCAGCGGTGGTTTTGCGTTGAAGAGGACCAGACCCAGCTGAACAACAGCTTGATTTGGGGCTGACAGTGAGTTGTTATGGATGGTTGCCACGACCGGGCTGGACGAGGCCTGTTTCGTACGCGTAGATGACGGCGTGGACGCGGTCGGCCAGGTCGAGCTTCATCAGCACGTGGGCGACGTGAGTCTTGGCGGTGGCGTCGCTGATGAAGAGGTCGCTGGCGATTTGGGCGTTGGAGTGGCCGTCGGCGAGGAGGGTGAGCACTTCGAGCTCTCGTGGGGTGAGCGCCCCGAGCGCCGCCGCTGGCGGTTTCGGTGGGGGTGCTCGTCGTGCGAACTCGGCGACGACCTTGCGGGTGATGGAGGGCGCCAGGAGGGCGTCGCCAGCGGCGACGATGCGGACGGCGGCGACGAGTTCGCCTGGGGGTGCGTCCTTGAGCAGGAAGCCGCTGGCGCCGGCGTGGAGCGCTTCGTAGACGTATTCGTCGAGGTCGAAGGTGCTGAGTACGAGGACCCGGGTGAGGTAGGGGTCGTCGTGGAGCAGCCGGCGTGTGGCCTCTAGCCCGTCGAGGTGGGGCATGCGGATGTCCATGAGGACTACGTCGGGGTGATGCTGGTGGACGGCGGCGATGGCTTCGAGGCCGTCGCCGGCTTCGGCGACCACTTCGATGCCGCTCTCCGATTCGAGGATGCGACGGAATCCGGCGCGGACGAGCCTCTGATCGTCGGCGATGACGACACGCAGCGTCATCGCCAGGTCCCGTTCAATGGCAGCCGGGCGCGCACGGAAAATCCGCCGTCGGCACTTCGACCGGCTTCGAGGTCGCCGCCGTAGAGCGAGACCCGTTCTCGCATCCCTACCAACCCGTGACCGGTACCGTCCACTGTGGGCGCGCCGGGCCGACCGTCGTCTCGGATCTCGAGCTCCACTGCGTGTGGCTCGTAGCGGATCGTGACAAAAGCGTGCGCCGCGCCGGCGTGCTTCAAGGTGTTGGTGAGGGCCTCCTGCACGATCCGGTAGGCGGCCAGATCGATGCCGGGGGGAAGCATCGCCGGTTGCCCCCTGACCCGAACCTCGACCACAAGGCCGGCCTCGCCCATCTGCTCGCTGAGCTTGTCCACTTGGGCGATGCCGGGCATTGGTGTCAACGCCGGTTCGTCGTCGCCACGGCGCAAGATGCCGAGCATGTGACGCAGCTCGACGAGCGCTTGACGCCCGGCTGTCTCGATCGAGCCCAACGCTTCCGCGGTGTCGACATCGTCGGCTTTGAGGGTGTGCAGCGCCGCTCCTGCCTGGATCACCATGACGCTGACGCTGTGGGCGACTACATCGTGGAGTTCGCGGGCGATGCGAGCGCGCTCGTCGGCCACCGCAGCCCGAGCGTTCACCTCACGGTCCCGTTCGAGCTGCTCAGCGCGTTGTTCGAGTTGGGCGACGCGCAGCAGTCGTTCACCGAACATGCGGCCCAACCCGGCGACGCCGGCGACCGCCACCCAGCTCCCGACGTTGGTGCCGGCATCGGTGAGGCGGTCGTGGAGAACCTCGGCAGCGAGAAACGCTGACAAGACCGCCACCCCGGTCACGATTTGGCGGCGCTGACGGGCGTAGGCGCCGAACGAGAACACGGCGAGCAGTACCGCAAGGAACACGCTGAGAGGCCCCTTGCCCTGGTCGGAGGCGGGAAATACTACTACCCACAGTTCCACAGACCCCATCACGACGGCGAGCACGGCCACGGGTGCCTGACGCCGCCAGGCCAACGAGAGAGTCACCAGCGCGACAACGACGGTGAACACAACCCGCAGCGCCGGGGTCGCCGATGGGTCCGGGGACTGCCACCACTCGATCTCGCCGGCGACGCACAACAGCCCAGCGACGACCACGTCGACCTCGCGGCGTGCCGCGATCACACGGAGGTGCTGTCCCCAACTGGCCTTCACGCCTCCACGGTAACGGCCGTCGCGGTGTGGGACATCGGCCTCCCGGGCGATCGTCAGTCGACGTTCCTCAGCACAACTGATGAGGACGCAACCAGCGGGTCGCCCGGATGGACCACCCGAAAGATCGCTCTCGCCGACGACGACGGCGGCGCCGCGGCGGCTCACACTGGCCAGATCGAGACCCCTTCCAGGGGCCAAGACAAGGAGAGTCCTGCGATGCCTGCACACACGACCGATCACTTCCTCGACAGCGTTCGACCCCCATCCCCACCGACCCGAACGACGTCATCCCACCACCACCGCCCGCGCAGGGCGTACCGGTTCGGGTTCGCGGCAGCCGCCATCGTGGCCGCCATCCCCTCGGTGATGGCGTCCCCGGCGGGTGCCGCCGGGCGCGTTGTCCACCCCGGCGAGTCGATCCAGGCCGCCCTCGACGCGGCCCGTCCAGGCGACACGATCAGGGTCGCACCCGGCACCTATCACGAGAGCATCACGATCGCCACCGACAACGTCACCCTGGTCGGCTCGGGACCCGACAAGACCCACATCCGTCCCCCTGCACAAGCCAACGACCCATGCGCCGCCGAGCATTTCGGTGTGTGCATCTTCGGCCAGTTCGACGAGAACTTCAACGTCATCCGGTCCGTTGTCGGCGTCCGCCTCAGCAACTTGTCGGTGAGCGGGTTCGCGGGCGTGGACCAGAGCGGAGTGCCCGTCGGCGTCGGCGTCTTCGTCCTCGGCGGCCACGACACAACCGTCGACCATGTCGTCGCAGATAGCAACGGCGTATTTGGGTTCACCAGCATCTTCTCCAGCGGAGATCGCTACCAGGATGACATTGCCTACAACAACGGCCACGCTGGCTTCCAGATCGCCATGAGCGCGGGCCCCGGCACCAGACTCCAAAACGTCGTCGCCTACAACAACCGCTTCGGCATCGCCGTCCCCGCCGCCTCGGGGGGCGTCATCGTCGACGCCGACTTGCACGACAACTGCCTCGGCGCGATATTCGCTCACGGCAGTTCCGATTGGGAGATGAAGCGCACGGAAATGCACAACAACAACCGTGTGTGCGATCCGCTTCCCAGCGGGGATCCCGCTGCCTCGGGCGGCGGCGTGGCAATCCTCGGTGCTGACCACATCACGATCCGGCTCAACACAGTGACAGCGAATCGTCCCGCGGCCAACTCCGCCTTCGCCGGCGGAATCATCGTCGGCTCCGCGCCCAACGGCGACCCATCGAACAACATCACCGTGACCAACAACGAAGCCGAAGACAACGGGCCCGCCGACATCGTCTGGGACGGCACCGGCACCGACGTCAGATTCACCAGAAACGATTGCGACATTTCATTGCCGGGAGGGCTCTGTAGCTGAGCACCCAGCCGGCCGGGTGGCCCGGGGAACTCTCTTTGGTTCCCCGGGCATATCGCAATCCTGCGACCCCGTGTGTATGCGAGCACCCCAGATACCCCGTCGACAACCGCACACAGGGTCTCGACGGCACGACGAACGATACGGATCGCATCGGTGTGCCTAGCATCAGACGTTTCTATGCAAGTGGAGATGGTCGTCGAGCCGGGGTCCGCGCTCGGCGGGATCTGACTACGGTGCGGGGTGTCAGGTGCCGACGGTGGCATGACGCCTCGGTGCATGCCGTGGGTCGAGACGATGGGAGACATCAGCAATGGCTTCGAACAATGGTCCGCTCACGATTGAGGCGCGTCCGGCACCGGTCAGCTTCGATGCCGCGCAGACCGCTGTGGTCGTTGTCGATATGCAGAACGACTTTGGCGATCCTGATGGCATGTTCGGGCGAGCGGGTATCGACTTGGTCGGAATCCGGGCGACCATTGCACCGACGTCGCTGGTGCTGGCGGCCGCTCGACGCTGCGGCATGAGAGTCGTGTATCTGAAGATGGCGTTTCGATCGGACCTCTCCGATGCGGGTGCGCCCGATGCGCCGAACTGGTTGAAGCATCTTCCGATGAAGGCCGGCGAGGTCGTGGCCGCGCCGGACGGCACGCCGAGCCGAATTCTGATCCGGGACACATGGAACACCGAGATCATCGACGAGCTCACACCCGAGCCCGACGACGTGGTGTTGTACAAACACCGCTACAGCGGGTTCTTCGAGACCAACCTCGATGCCATCTTGAAAGATTGGGGGATCCGCAATCTGGTGTTCGCCGGGTGCACCACCAGCGTGTGTGTCGAGTCGACGATCAAGGATGCGATGTTCCGCGACTATCACTGCCTGCTACTTGAGGATTGCACGGCAGAAGCGATCGGAG
>JAYVOI010000201.1:0-10147 GCA_043758005.1 Ilumatobacteraceae bacterium | reverse complement strand
CCAGCAAGCACGACGATCTGGTCTATGCCAACGAACTGCGCGGCATGGCCCGTGAACTCGGTGGCGAGCTGTTGACGTTGGTCGGTCCGACCGCAACGTTGGCGATCAAGGACCCGTTCTCCGGCAAGGTCCTGCGCAAGGCCATCCCCGATCTCGGAGAGCGGGTCTGCCTGCTCTGCGGCCCCGAGCGCTTGCTGTGGGCCGGTCGGGCGGGCCTGCGCGAAGCCGGCGTCGCCGGCACCGACATTCACTTCGAACAGCCTTGGTGGTAGCAGACATGACCAAACGACCCCCCGCATCTCTCGGCAGGCGCCTCCTTCCGGCCATCGCCATGACCACCGCCGCGTCCGGCCTCGTCGCCCTCTTGGATCGACCGTCGAGTGGCGCGGCCGTCAACCTCGGTGGCAGCGCCGCCGCGGGCCTTCCACGACTCGGTCAGACCGATACCACCACGGCGGTCGATCCGCCTGCGGTGTCGTCCACGCTGCCGGCAGCAAGCGGGCAGCCAACACCGGTGCCGTCGCTGACTCCGCTCGTCCCCACTCCGCAGCCCACTCAGCCGCAGCAACAGCAGCCTGCGGCCGGCCAGCAGCCTGCGGCGACCCAGCCGAAGGCTGCCTCCGGCGCCTGCCAGGGCAAGGCTGTCGACGGGCCTACTGTCGACACCCGCTGGGGCCCGGTGCAGGTCGAGGCGATCGTCTCGTCTGCCGGCCAGATATGCGACGTCGATGCGATCCAGTACCCCAGCGATCACCGCCGGTCGATGGCGATCAACCGTCAGGCGCTGCCGATCCTGCACACTCAAGTGATGAAAGCGCAGAGCGCCAACATCAACGGAGTCAGCGGCGCAACCATCACGTCCAGCGGCTACGTCCGCTCGCTGCAAGCGCTCCTCGACAGCGTGGGCTGATGCTGACCCTGCCAGCGCCGACGGTGATTCGCGCCCATCCGGTGATGGGCACGATGGCCAGCGTGCACGTGCACGACCGGATCGACGCATCGGAGATCGATCGTGCCATTGACGCAATGTGGCTCGAGCTCGATCGCCTCGAAGACATCTTTTCGACTTTTCGGTCGACCAGCGCGATCAGCCGCATCAACAGTGGCGATCTGCATCTGCTCGACGCCGGTCCCGAGGTCATCGAGGTGCTCGACGCCTGCACCTGGCTCGAACACGCCAGTGACGGTGCGTTCCGGGCCCGGCGGCCCGGTGGCACGACCATCGATCCGGCCGGGTTCGTGAAGGGGTGGGCGACCGAGTTGGCCGCGCAGCGCCTCGACCGTGCGGGACTGCGGCAGTGGTACCTGTCGGTCGGCGGCGACATCCAGACCCGCGGCACTGCAGGGGACGGCGCACCGTGGCGGGTTGCCATCGCCGATCCCACCAGCAAGGACCCTCGCGCCATCCGGGCGATCGTCGAGGTTGCCGGTGACGCCGTGGCGACCTCGGGAATCGCGGCACGTGGTCGTCACCTCTGGGATGGCCGAACGGACCAGCCGGCGCAGGACCTTGCATCGATGACCGTTGTCGGACCGCACCTCACGTGGGCTGACGCATTCGCCACCGCTGCGTTCGTGATGGGTCTCGATGGCATCGAATGGGTCACTCGGTTCGCCGGCTACCGGGCCTTGGCCATCACTGCGGACGGCGAGGTTGTCCGTCGCGACGACCAGTGGGCGCGACCGTCGGAGATGCCTCAGCCGTCGATGGCGTGAGCGCGTAGATCGGCGAGGCTCGAGTACTCCAAGGCCGAGAGATGTGTCGACGCCAGTCGCACCTTTGGCGCAGCCCCGGCTTCGAACGCCTCTTGCCAGCGCGCCGCGCACAGGCACCACTGATCACCGTCACTCAGGCCGGCGAACCCGTACTGCGGCATGGGTGTCGACAGGTCGTTGCCGACTGCCCGGGAGAAGGCGAGGAACTCGTCGGTGGCCACCATGCACACCACGTGGAGACCGGGATCGTCACCCCGGTTCTCGCAGCAACCGGTTCGGTAGTAGCCGGTCAGAGGGTCCATTGAGCAAGGCTGCAGTACCTCGCCCAGCACGTTCAGTTGACGCATTCCACCATCGAAGCACGTATCGTGACCCGATGCTTGATCCAGTGATTCGCGACCTTGCCCGCGGCAAGAACTTCGGTTCGATCTCCTTCCACCTCCCCAGCGGGGCCATCGCTACGCACGTGATGTGGGTCGATGCCGACGACGATCATCTGCTGATCAACACCGAGATCCACCGTGCCAAGTACACCTCGATCACGGCCGATCCGAACGTCACCGTCGCTGTGTGGAGCTCGGAGAACCCGTACCAATACGCCGAGGTGCGCGGCACGGTGGCCGGCGAGATCCGTGGCCCGGAGGCTCGTGCCCACATCGATGCCCTCTCGCACAAGTACACGTCGGGCGACTACCAGGGCGACATCCAGAGCGAGCGGGTGATCCTGCAGATCGCGCCGGTACGCCAGCGCACCATGGGGCTGTGAGCTGACTCGTTCTCAGCTGACCGGGACCGGTGGCTTGTTGATCGGATGGGTCATCGCCGCCGGGTCGACACTGAATCCGAACACTCCGCGGTACGTCGTGCCGGCAATGTCGCCGTGCACCCAGCCGGCCTTGGCCTCGGCACACGCGCCGGGTCCGGCCTCGACCGTGCCGGTGGGCGTCGCCGCACGTGCCGTGCCATCCATCACGTAGAGCACCGCATCGAAGTCGTGCCAGTGCAGCTCCTCGTCCTCCTCGACGGCAACATCGCGGACGTATCCGAACCAGCCGCGAGCTTCGATCTCGGCGAGGGCCTCCGCTTCGGTGACGAGGTGGCCTTCGGTGACGGTGTAGTGCATGCGCACATGGTGACCGCTGGCAGCGGCGCTGACAAGGGCTGGCGACGTCGGCGTGCTCCTGTGGAGTGTTTCACGCCTGCCTGGGGGCCTCGAAAGACTCCACAGGCGACCTGCGGATCTCAGCTGACGCTGACGCCGAGCAGTTTGCCGACCAGGTAGGTCGCACCGCAGGCGACCAACAGAATCATTACCTGGCGGGTCGAGCTCCACACCAAGTGACGTTCGGCGAACTTGCCGATCGCCAACCCCACGAATGCCGCGGCGACGACACCGATGAGGATCGAGGCCAACTTGGCGCCGTTGCCGCTGCCTGCGAACCAGGGGATCACGGGCAGGAGCGCACCCACCAGGAAGCACACCAACGACAGGCCGGCAGCACTCCACGGAGAACCCAGTTCGTCGGGGTCGACACCCAGCTCTTCGCGAACATGCACCGCCAAGGCGGCCTCGGGCTCGCGCATCACGTCGTTGGCCGCATCGAGGGCTGTCTGGCGCGTCATGCCGTGGCCTTCGTAGATCGCGGCCAGCTCTGCCGTCTCCGACGCGGCGTTGTGCTCGAGCTCGCGGCGTTCGACGGTGAGCTCGCGGTAGACGAGCTCGTTCTGTGCCGAGATGCTGACCCATTCGCCGGCGGCCATGCTGGTGCCGCCGGCGATCGCGCCGGCCAACCCGGCCAGGCGCACGAGCGACGAGTTGACGCCCGCCCCGGCGAAGCCGATGACGAGCGAGACATTGGACACCAGGCCATCGCTGACACCAAACACCGCGGCGCGGGCCAGGCCACCAGCGACGGAGCGGTGGCCCGGATGCGATTCGGTGCGGCGTCGGAAGTCATGGCGACTCATTTCTTCAACGCTACCGACTAGTGTCGCTGAGCAGGGGAAGCTGCCGCCAGCGTTGCCGGGAGAACCATGACCACCATCAATATCGCCGACGACTGGCTCGCCGAGGTTCGAGCCTCACTTGGCGCGCGGGCCGAGTTGGTGAATCGGCTCGAGCCGGCCATGCCCGCCGGCTACGACGAGCTCAACGACCCGTCGGTCGCGGCGCTCGATTTCGTCAACATCGACGACTTGGCCACGGGCCCCGGCGAGGTCACGACCGACCTGTTGCAGCGGGCCGATGGCAGCTGGCGGTTCCGGATCTACCGCCGCGGCGAGTCGATCCCCCTGGCCGACATGTTGCCACTGCTCGATCACCTCGGCCTGCGTGCGCTCGACGAGCGCGCGTTCGGGTTCGGTTTCGAGGGCGTGATGGTGTGGCTCCACGACGTCGGGGTCTCGCTGCCGCCCGATGTGCAGGTGACGGACACGATCCGCGCCGAGGTCCAGCGTTGCTTCCTGGCCGAATTCGGCGGTTCGATCGAGGTCGACGGCTTGAACCGTCTCGTCCTGCTCGCCGGCCTGACTGCGCGCCAGATCGAGGTGTTACGCGCCTACTCCCGCTACCTGCGCCAGATCGGCTTCCCCTTCAGCCAGCAGTACATCGAGGCCACGTTGGCTCGGCACTCGTCGATCAGCTGCCTGCTCGCCGCGCTGTTCGCCACCCGATTCGACCCGGCGGTCGCGGGGGAGAGCGCGGGTGCGGAGGCAGGCTTGCGCACGCAGATCGCCGAGGCGCTCGACGCGGTCCCGAGCCTCGACGACGACCGCACGTTGCGTTCGCTGCTGACGCTGATCGACGCGACGGTGCGCACCAACGCATACCGTGCCGCGGACGGCGGCGGACATCGCCCGGTCTTGTCCTACAAGTTCGACACCAGCAAGGTCCCCGACCTCCCACTGCCGCGGCCGATGTTCGAGATCTGGGTGTGCTCGCCGCGGGTCGAAGGCGTGCACCTGCGTAACGGTCGCATCGCCCGCGGTGGCATTCGATGGAGCGACCGTCGTGAGGACTTCCGCACGGAGGTGCTCGGTCTCGTCAAAGCCCAGATCGTGAAGAACGCAGTGATCGTGCCGACGGGCGCGAAGGGCGGATTCGTGTTGAAGAAGCCACCGCCCGGTGCCGACGAGTTCCGTGCCGAGGGTGTGGCCTGCTACCGGGAGTTCATCAGCGGGCTGCTCGACGTGACCGACAACATCGTCGGCGGTGCCATCGTCGCGCCTCCCGACACCGTGCGTCACGACGGCGACGATCCGTACCTGGTGGTCGCCGCCGACAAGGGCACTGCCACCTTCAGCGACATCGCCAACGAGATCTCTGCCGACTACGGCTTCTGGCTCGGCGACGCGTTCGCCTCGGGCGGCAGTGATGGCTACGACCACAAGGCGATGGCCATCACCGCACGCGGTGCATGGGAGAGCGTGCGACGCCATGCACGTGCGTTGGGCAAGGACGCGGACCGCGAGGAGTTGACGATCGTCGGCATCGGCGACATGTCGGGCGACGTGTTCGGCAACGGCCTGTTGCGTTCGCGTCACGTCAAGTTGGTCGCCGCGTTCGACCATCGGCACATCTTCATCGACCCTGACCCCGATTCGGTGGCGTCGTTCGACGAGCGCAAGCGACTGTTCGACCTGCCGCGCTCGAGTTGGGCGAGCTACGACACGACGTTGATCTCGGCGGGCGGAGGGGTCTTCCCGCGCTCACTGAAAACCATCACCTTGAGCCCCGAAGCGCGCAAGCGGCTGGGAACCGACAAGGCCTCGTTCGCCCCGAACGAGTTGTTGTCGACCATTCTGAAGGCGCCGGTCGACGTGCTGTGGAACGGTGGCATCGGCACGTACGTGAAGGCCTCGTCGGAATCCAACGCAGAGGTCGGCGATCGATCGAACGACGGCCTCCGTGTCAACGGTTCGGACCTGCGTTGTCGCATGATCGGTGAGGGCGGCAATCTCGGGCTGACGCAACGCGGCCGCATCGAGTTCGCCCTGAACGGTGGCCTGGTCAACACCGACTCGATCGACAACTCCGCGGGGGTGGACTGCAGCGACCACGAGGTCAACATCAAGATCCTGCTCGGTGCGGTGATGGCTGAGGGAGCGTTGACGATCGAACAGCGCAACGAGGTGCTGATCGAGATGACCGACGAGGTCGGCGAGTTGGTGCTCGACGACAACCGTTCGCAGACGCTCACACTGGCGATCGCCCGCCGGCAGGCGCTGCCGATGGTCAACGTGCATGCCCGCTACCTCCACGTGCTCGAGTCGGAAGGTTGGCTCAACCGTACCCTCGAGGGTCTGCCGACCGACAAGCAGATCGCCGAACGCCAGTCGAGCGGCAAGGGCCTGTCCACACCGGAGTTCGCCATCGTGTTGGCGTACACCAAGAGCGTCAACATGACCGAGATGGTGCGTACCGAGTTCCCCGACGACCCGTACCTCGAGCCCGACCTCGTCCGGTACTTCCCGACGCTGCTGCAGCAGCGATACCGGCCCGAGATCCTCCGACACCGTCTGCGTCGCGAGATCATCGCCACGCAGGTCGCCAACCAGATGGTCAACCTGTCGGGCATCTCGTTCGACAACCGGATGACCGAAGACACCGGTGCCGGCGTGGTCGACGTGATGCGATCGTGGGTGTCGGCCCGCGATGTCTTCAACTTCCCGGCGACGTGGGACCAGATCGAGGCGCTGCCGAACCACGTCAAGCTCGACACCCAGTTGGAGATGTTCCTGGAGGCGCGGCGCATGGTGGAACGCGGCGCGCTGTGGCTGTTGCGGCATCGGCGCCCGCCGCTCGACATCGCCTCGGTCGTCGCCGAGTTTCAGCCGGGCATCAACGAACTGTCGACGACCCTGGAGGCGCACCTGCGCGGCAAGATGCGCGAGCAGATGTTCGGCAACGAAGCGGCGAGGCTCGCCGCGGGAGTTCCTGAGCAACTCGCCCAGCGATCGGTGCTGTGGCCGTTGATGCACACCGCGTTCGACGTGATCGATCTCGCTCACCGCCAGAAGTTGACGGTTCGCGAGACCACCGCGGCCTATTGGGAGGTGTTCGACGCGCTCGACCTCGGTTGGTTGTGGGATGCCGTCGGCATACTGCCTCGCAACGACCGGTGGCAGACCCAGGCCCGCTCGGCGCTGCGCGATGACCTGATGGGTGCCCTCGCCGACCTGGCCGATGACGCGTTGTACGTCGGCGGAGCGCGGGAGTGGGCAGCAGCCAACGAGCGCGTGGTCGGCAGGGCGCTGGCGATGTTCACCGAGATCCGCCGCGCCGATGCGTACGACCTGACCACCTTGTCGGTCGCGCTGCGCCAACTCCGCAACCTGGCCCTCATCACCCAGCGTCCGCCGTCGCCCTGACCCCCCCCGGGCGGTCGGGGGGCGGGATGGTGCCCCCGGTGCCAAACGGTGTGACCGGTAGGGTTGATGGTGCATGAGCAGCGGCCCCCGATTCCGATTCGCGCCATCGCCCACCGGCTTCTTCCATGTCGGCGGGGCGCGCACTGCGCTGTACAACTGGGCATTGGCGAAGCGGCTCGGCGGCACCTTCGTGCTGCGCATCGAAGACACCGACGAGGCTCGCAACCGGCCGGAGTGGACGCAGGGGATCATCGACGCGCTGGAGTGGATCGGCATTCACGACGACGACCCGGCGTTCGAGGGCCCATACTTCCAGAGCACCTATGCGGAGGCCCACCTCGCGGCCGCACAGCGGTTGTTCGAGGCCGGTGCGGCGTACTACTGCGACCTCACGTCGGAGGAGATCCAAGAGCGCGCCAAGGCCACCGGCGCCAGCGGGTACGACGGGTACTCGCGTGATCGCGGGCTCGGCCCGGCGCCCGGTCGGGTGCTGCGATTCCGCGTTCCCGACGGTGCAACGACGGTGCGCGATCTCGTGCGCGGCGACGTGGTGTTCGAGCACTCGACGATCGAAGACTTCGTGCTGCTGCGCGGCAACGGCACGCCGATGTTCCTGCTCGCCAACGTCGTCGACGACATGGAGATGCAGATCTCTCACGTCGTGCGCGCCGAGGAGCATCTGCCCAACACGCCCAAGCAGCAACTGCTGTGGGAGGCGCTGGGCCGGCAACCGCCGGTGTGGGCGCATGTGCCGTTGCTGGTCAACGAGCAGCGCAAGAAACTGTCGAAGCGGCGCGACAAGGTGGCCGTCGAGCAGTACCGGGCCGAGGGCTACCTCGCCGAGGCGATGGTCAACTACCTGATGACGTTGGGGTGGTCGCCGCCGGGTGACCAGGAGATCGTGCCGTGGTCGACGATCGAGCAAGCCTTCAGATTGGAAGACGTCAACCACTCGCCGGCGTTCTTCGACATCAAGAAGCTCGCGGCCTTCAACGGCGAGTACATCCGCATGCTCGGGGTCGAGGAGTTCATCGCGGCGTGCCAGCCGTTCCTCCACGCCGACGAGGTGCCGTGGCCGCCCGACCGGTTCGACGCGGCCAAGTTCGCCGCGCTGGCATCGGCGGTGCAGTCGCGCGCGACGACGTTGTCGGAGGTGCCCGGTGTCGTCGACTTCGTGTTTCTGGCCGACCCCGTCCTCGACGAGGCGGCGTGGGACAAGACGATCTCGACGCCCGGCGCGAGGGAAGTGCTGGCTGAGACGACCGAAGCGTACCGAGCCCTGCCGGACTGGCAGGCGGCAACGCTGAAGGACACGCTCGAAGCGGTGGGAGAGCGCCACGGTTTGAAGAAGGGCAAGGCGCAGGCGCCGATCCGGGTGGCGATCACCGGTCGAACGGTGGGACCGCCCTTGTTCGAGGCGCTCGAGGTTCTGGGCCGCGACGAAGTCATCAGACGCTTGACGGTGGTTGCGACGAGGTGAGCGAGTTCGACCCGCAGATGGTCACGCCTCCCGAGGGAACTCCCGCAGTCGCGGTCGTCGAGGCTGATCCGACGCCCGTCGGTGGAGTCCGGATTCTGCACCGGCGACGTTGGCCGCGCCGGCTCGGAATCGGCGTTGGTGTGTTGGCGCTGCTGTGCATCGGCTACTACGCAGTCACCCTCTATCAGGTCCATGTCACCGGTCGCAGCGACCAGGCCCGGCCCGTCGATGCCATCGTCGTGATGGGCGCGGCGCAGTACGACGGTCGCCCATCGCCGCAGCTCGCCGCGCGTCTCGACCACGCCGCCGATCTGTGGTCGGTCGGCCTCGCCCGGGTGGTGGTCGTCACCGGTGGGAACCAACCTGGCGATCGGTTCACCGAGGCCGAGGCATCGGCCAACTACCTCGTGGACCACGGGGTGCCGGCGGACGCGATCCTGCAGGAGAACCTCGGCCACAGCACGTACGCCTCGCTCGATGGCGTCGCCGCCCTGCTGCACGAACGCGGCTTGTTCCGCGTGCTGCTGGTCAGTGACCCGTTCCACTCGCTGCGGTCACGGCTGATCGCCCAAGAGCTCGGCCTCGTCGCTTACGTGTCGCCGACGCAGACCAGCCCGGTACGCGGCAACGCCGAGACCGCCCGCGAGTTCGAAGAAGCGGCCGGAATCGCCCTCGGAAGGATCATCGGATTCAAGCGGTTGTTGTCGATCACCGGGTGAAAGCCGGGTGGGACCGATCGCGGTCGCTGGTTAGACTTCATGTTCCACGGGTTCGCCGCGGTGGGGAATGGTGTAATTGGTAACACAGCAGTTTCTGGTACTGTTATTCAGGGTTCGAGTCCTTGTTCCCCAGCTCAACACCAGTTTTCTCGTCACCGGTTGACGAGTTCGAGGGTCGGCCACCGTGCTGGCCTTCGGTCGTTTTCGGTTGGCGCCCACCAGACCCGTTGGTAGTGTGCTGGGGCTACCGGGCCCCATCGTCTAGTGGCCTAGGACACCACCCTCTCAAGGTGGCGGCACGGGTTCGAATCCCGTTGGGGCTGCTCTGAAAACCCAGGTCAGACGCACTCCTCGGAGTGCCTCTTCTGATTTCTGGCCTCGTTGCCAATCTCGTGCCAATCTATTGATTGGAGATTGCGATGAAAGGGTTCATCCGACGCCGAGGAGATGCCTGGGAGCTACGTGTCTTCTTGGGCACCGATCCCGTGACCAGCAAGAAGCGCTACGCGAGCCGAACCGTGCGCGGCGGCAAGCGCGAGGCACAGCGAGTTCTCAACGAGATGGTGGCCGAGGCCGAACAGGGTCTGTCCGTGCGCACCAGCGCAACTGTTGGAGAGTTGTTGGAGCGATGGTTCGAGTTTGCCTCCCGTGACTTTTCGCCGAAGACGGTGAAGGAAACCCGGGGATTCATCGATCGCAACCTGCTGCCGACGCTCGGCTCGGTCCACTTGTCAAAGCTGAAGGCAAGCGATCTCGACCGGTTTTACCGGACGTTGCAGAGCAGCGGAGGAGTGGGTGGCCGTCCCCTCGCCCCTGGCACAGTTCGGCGGATCCACGGCATTCTTCGGCGCGCGCTCGGACA
>JAYVOI010000200.1:0-4383 GCA_043758005.1 Ilumatobacteraceae bacterium | reverse complement strand
CGGTGAGGTCGATGATCATCGCCTGGCCGGTGAGCCGCGCTGTCGCGTCGGTTCCGGTCACAGAGGCTGGGAGCACGTCGGAGCGCAGGTGGTGCACGAGGGCATTGCACGCACAGCGGTGTTCGTCCGGCCGGGCAATCTCCCTCACGCCGACGGTCTGTTGGCTGGGTTGGGCTGCGAACTCGACGCGGCCGGCTTCGCCAAGGTTGATACGACCGGCGGGACCAGCACCCCCGGCGTGTGGGCTGCGGGGAATGTCGTCGATCCCCGCGCTCAAGTGATCACCTCGGCAGGCGCTGGCTCGGCCGCGGCGATCGCCATCAACGCTGACCTCGTGCAAGACGACGTCGAACGCGCTGTTCATCGCCACAACTCCGCCGGCACGGCCGGAACCGATCCAGGAGCAACGTCATGACTGTCTCCAGCCCACCCATCCCAAGTCCCGTCGCCGAACGATCGGCACCGTCGTGGGCGATGCCCGCGCTGATGTCGTCGTGCGTGGTGGTCGTCGTCGCCATGGTCGCCGCGATCAACCTGGCCCTGCCGAAGCTGTCGGGCAGCGACCTGCAACCGAGCTCCACTCAACTGCTGTGGATCGTCGAGGCCTACATTCTGGTGTTCGGCGGGCTGCTGATCCCTGCCGGTGCACTCGGGGACCGCATCGGCCGCAAGGGCGTGCTGGTCAGCGGCCTCGCAACGTTCGCCACCGGCTGCTTGCTCTCTGCTGCCGCACCGACCGTCACGATTCTGCTCGCAGGACGCGTCGTGACCGGACTCGGCGCTGCACTCGTGATGCCATCAACCCTGTCGCTGCTGATGCAGGTGACGCCGCCAGAACGCAAGCCTCACGCCATCGCCGGCTGGGCTGCCGCGACTGGCGCCGCCGGCGCACTCGGCAACCTCGGGGGCGGCCTCATACTGCAGTGGCTGCCGTGGCAAGGACTGTTCCTCTTCATCGGCCCACTGGCGATCGTGCTGGCGTTCGCGGTGATGCGCATTGCACCGCGAGGCGAGCGGCACCCAGCCAGCTTGGATCCCGTCGGAACCGCGCTGCTCACCGCAACCGTGTTCGCGTTGCTCTTCGGCATCATCGAAGGCCCTGACAGCGGCTGGAGCTCACGCCTCGTGCTCGGGGCGTTCGCCACCGCAGCGGTGCTGCTCGCCGCCTTCATCCGCTACGCGCTACGGGCCGCGCACCCGTTGCTCGATCCGCGAATCTTCGCGATCACCAGACTTCGGACCGGGGCGATCGGTGTCGGGGCCGTCTTCTTCGGCCTGTTCGCGCTGTTCTTCGTGAACGCCCAATACCTGCAATATGCCAAGGGCTATTCCCCGCTGGTCACCGGTGTCGCCATCTTGCCGTTGCCGATCGCAGTGATCTTCATCAGCCGTCGCAGCGTCGCGCTCGCCCGGCGAATCGGGACCCGCACGGTGGTCACCGGCGGCATCATCCTGATCGCTACCGGTCTCGCAGCGCTGTCGTTCGTCGACGCTTCAACGTCGTACCTGCCATACGGCTTGGCACTCCTCGTCGTCGCGATCGGCATGGGACTCAGCGTGCCGGCACTCTCGACCGGCATCGTGACCTCACTCCCGCCAGCCCAAGCGGGCATGGGATCCGGACTCAACAGCGCCGTCCGCGAGATCGGCAGCGCCCTCGGTGTCGCCGTCGTCGGCACCGTCCTCACCAGCCAGTTCGCCAGCGGCCTGCCCGCGTCGCTCCGGGACCACGCCGACTCCACCTCCCGGACGCTGCGAGCCGCACGACAACTCGGAACGGCCGTCCACACCCAAGCGGTCAACGCCTTCACCGACGCCATGGCCACCGGATTCCGCGTTGTCGCCCTGATCGTCCTCATCGCCGCCCTCGCCGTGGCCCGCGGGCTTCGGAGCGCCAGCCGTCAGACCTGACCCAAGCCGGCCCGCCGGCGCGCGGTTCTCACCGGGAAGGTCTGCCGTCGAACGAGCCCTCCCGGGCCCAGAGCCCTGCGCTCGCCAGCGCGACCAACGGCGCTGCGACCAGCACAGCGCTGCCGGCCACGTGATGGCCGCGGGTAAGCGCCACGACAGCCCACGTGGCAGCACTCGCAACCATCACCACGACTGAACGGCTCATCCACCGACGACACATCGCACGCGTCCACGTCGCAGCTGATGGGGCGACGGTCGCTGCGGCCATCGACGTGTGGAACACCGCGAGCGATACGGCCGCACCGACCGACCACGGTGTCGCCCGATCGTGGACCGTCGCCAGCCACTCGACGCCCACGAGCAGCACGACGAGCAACCCGACGTGGCTGTCGGGGAGCACGACGCACACGAGAGCGAGCCCGAAGATCACGACGTCGACGAATGGAACGGTGTGGCCGGCGGCGAGCCACGTGAATCCCACCGCGGCCAACGCGCTCATGAGCACGAGGACACGCAGCACCACACTCGCGCCGCGGGCGCGAGAGAGCAGCCACCACGAGTCCGGAAAGAGAACGTCGCTCATCGTCGCCGTGCCATCCGCACTCCCGCGTGGCGGTGCAGGTCCCGCAACACGACGTCGAGAGTTCCGGGTCCCCGCCACGGGATCACGGCGATGCCCGCTTCACCGACTCGCCGAATCTCGCGCTCGCGTTCGAGCAATCTGATCCGCCAGGCGATCCCGACGAAGGGGTCGTCCGGATCGCTCTGTGTGATGTCAGCGGGGAGGCTGTCGATCACCAGCACCGTCAGGCCTCGCTCGGCGATCGTGAATGCACGTTGCAGCGACCTGGGTGACACCAAGGGAGAGAGCATCACGACCAGCGCACCCTGCCCCAGGCCGCGAGGCATTCGCCCATCGTCGACGAGTTCGGTCGCCGGCTCGATGCTGGCCATGACCTCCAGAATCCGGCGGAGATGGCGATACCCGGTCGCGGGTGGCAATCGTTGCATTCCTCGGGCGCCGATCACCGACAGCGCGACGCGGTCGCCGGTGCTGACGTAGTGCTGGGCGATCGCGCCGGCCGCACGGACCGAGACATCCAGGCTCGAGGCCCGACCCTCGATCCCGTCGCTCTCGCCGACGTCGTTCATCGCGTCGATGAGGATCACGACGTGACGATCGTGGTCAGCCCACGTCGAGGTGACATGCAGGGTGCCGGTGCGCAGTGACTGCGGCCAGTGGATGCGACGCAGCCGGTCACCCGGCTGGAAGGGGCGGATCCCCGCGAACTCGGTCCCGCTGCCCGGTCTGGGCGAGCGGTTCACTCCGACGAGGCCCGGGGTACGCACGGGCGGAGCCGAGGCGTCGAACCGTGAGGTTTGCGGCAGCGCCACGAGGGTTCGGTCGCTCGAGTCTCCCTTCAGCACACATCGAAAGCCCGCCCACGCACTCGAACCAACGACGAGTGCAGGACCGACCCGCCGAGATCCCCAGCGGACCGGGCGGATCACCACCGCGAGCGGCTCGTCGCCGTCGTCACGAAGGCTGACGACACCCTGCCCGTCGACCGGTTGCCGATCGATCCACGTCGGCACCTCGAGCACGGCCGCCACGTCGTCGACCCGGCCTTCCGGGTCGTGCACCTCGATGTGCCATGTCGTTGCTTCACCCTCCCGGATCGTGCCGTGGCCGATCGACTGGCGCACCACCGGCAAACAGTGCGGCCGTAGCACGACTGCCCAAACCGCAGCTCCGACGAACGGAGTGGCAAGCACCAGCAGGTCGGGGCGGCGGGCCAGCACGGCAACGACGGCCAGCAGCACTCCGCCCAACAGGGCGCGGGCGTGTGCGGTCGTCGGCCGCCAGCCGTCGTCCGGCTTCACGGCGACGCGGACCCGCCCGGAGTCGGCGTGGGGACCGAGGCCAGCACCTCGTCGGTCACCGTCGTGCCGGACGCCCTCGAGAGCCACAGCTCGGGCTTGACGGTGATCCGATGCGGAAGCACGGACGGCGCCACGACCTTCACGTCTTCGGGAGTGACATAGTCACGACCGGCAATCACCGCATGAGCGCGAGCGCACAACAGCAGCGCGAGCGCACCGCGCGGTGAGGCGCCGATCTGCACGTGCGAATGCCGCCGGGTGGCGGCCACAAGATCAACGCAGTATCGACCGACATCGTCGTCGACGACGACCGTCTCGACCGCAGCCTGCATCCCCAGCAGCGTCGGCGCGTCAACGATGGTGCGCAGCTCCTGCGCCTCCTGGCGTCGCTGCATCCGCCGATCGAGCACCTGCCACTCCTCGTCCCGCGTTGGGTATCCGAAGCTGATCCGGAGCAGGAAGCGATCGAGTTGAGCCTCAGGAAGGGGATACGTACCCTCGTACTCGACCGGGTTGGCCGTGGCAAGGACGTGGAAGGGCGGCTCCAGGACGAACGTCTCGCCCTCGACCGTGATCTGGCGCTCCTGC
>JAYVOI010000199.1:0-10154 GCA_043758005.1 Ilumatobacteraceae bacterium | reverse complement strand
GCCATCGACGAACAACCCCACATCCTTGGTCATGTGGGCGGTCGAGAAACCGGCGTCGTAGCTGCCGGTGACGATGCGATTGGGGAACTTGTCGGTGGTCGCCGAGTTGCGTCCTGTCGAAACGTTCAACACCTCGATCATCGTGGCGATGTCGAGGCCGTGAGCCACACCGAACGCAACAGCCTCCGACGTTGCCGCAAGCGCGGTGGCAGACAAGAAGTTGTTGGCCAGCTTCATCGCCTGGCCCTGACCGGCTTCGTCGCCGACGTGGAAGACGTTGCCGGTGAACGACTCGAGCAACGATCGGGTGGCGTCGAGCGCCGCTGTGGGCCCGGCGAACATCAACGAGATCGTCGCCGCCCGCGCCCCCGCAGCGCCACCGGATACAGGCCCGTCGCAGTAGGCGATTCCGGCGGGTTGCAACAGCGTCGCGGCCTCGGTGGCCGCTTGCGGCCCGATCGTCGAGAGATCGATCACGGTCTCGACAAGGCAGCCGTCGGCTGCGACAATCTCGTTCGCCACCGCCAAGGTCGCGGCACCGTCGGGCACGCTGATGAACACCGTCGCGCATCGCCGGGCGACGTCGGCGATCGACGCAGCGGCGACGGCACCGGTCGGCATCCGCTCGTGCGTTCCGGCGGCGTCGAAGCACACCAAACCGGGTGCCGCCAGTGCGACGTTTGCGGCCATCGGGCCACCCATCTTGCCGAGACCGATGAAGCCGATGGCCATGGTTCAGGCTCCGCCGTGTGCGGCCGGGCCGTCGGGGATGTCGGGCATCGGCCGGTCGCTCGGTGGAGGCGTGATGCCCTCGGCATCGAGCACCTCGCGAGCCAGGCGGAAGGCCTCGACCCCCGCGGGCACTCCCGCGTAGACCATCACCTGGATCAGGGTGTCTCGCAACTCGTCGAGGGTGCAGCCGTTGCGCAGCGCGCCCCGGAAGTGCAGCTTGAACTCGTGGCCGCGATTCAGCGAGGCGAGGATACACAGGTTGTTGAGGCTGCGCTGCCGGTCGGTCAGCGTCGTGCGCCCCCACACGCCACCCCAGCAGTAGGCGGTGACCATCTCCTGCATCTCTCGATTGAAGCTGTCGGCGGTGGCGAACGCCTTGGTGACGAACTCGGGACCGAGCACGCGCGACCGGGCATCGATGCCGGATTGAAACAGTGAATCATCCATGTTCGGTACCCTACGTCGATGACGGATCCGGGATCCTACGAGGTGTACGCGGTCAAGTACGCGGAGCGAGATGCCCGGCGACCCGAGCACTTTCTCGGCGGCGACCCGCACGATGTACCGATGCCGATGGACTACTTCGTGTGGGCGATCGTCGGCCGCGACCGCACGATCGTGGTCGACACCGGGTTCAACATCCACGATGCCGAACTGCGCAACCGCCGGCTGTTGCGAACCGCCGCCGAGGGTCTCACCACGATCGGCGTCGATGCGTCGACGGCCCCCACGGTGGTCCTGTCGCATCTCCACTACGACCACGTCGGGGGCTTCGATCAGTTCCCGAACGCGCAGTTCCACCTCCAGGACCGGGAGATGAACTTCGCGACCGGTCGGCACATGATCGACAGTCAGTACAGCCATGCGTTCACGGCGCGTCACGTCGCCGAGATGGTGATGGCCGTGCACGCCAAGCGGGTGCGGTTTCATGACGGAGACGGTGAGCTCGCCCCAGGGGTCTCGTTGCATCACATCGGCGGGCACACCGACGGCCTGCAGGCAGTGCGGGTCAACACTGCCGCTGGGTGGCTGGTGCTGGCGTCGGACGCCAGCCACTACTACGAGAACATGGAGGCGACGCGGCCTTTCCCGATCGTCTTCGACGTGCCTGCGATGGTCGCCGGATACGACCGGCTGCGCGCCCTCGCCGGGCCGGGTGGCGTGATCGTTCCCGGGCACGACCCGATGGTGTTCGAACGGCATCCTGCGGCCGACCCTGGTCTGTCGGGCGTCGCCGTTCGGCTCGGCTAGTTAGTCTGGTCCGATGCGCATTGGAGTGATGATGTTCCCGACCGACCTCGGCATTCAACCCGTCGAGGTGGCTCGCGAGGCCGAGGCCCGGGGTTTCGATTCCCTGTGGTTTCCCGAGCATTCACACATCCCCGTCAGCCGCCGAACGCCGTGGGGAGGTATCGAGGGAGCGCCACCGCTGCCTGCCGAGTACTGGCGCACGCACGATCAGTTCATCGCACTCACCGCTGCGGCCGTGGTCACCAGCACGCTTCGCCTCGGCACGGGCATCACGCTCGTCGCCCAGCGCGATCCAGTGTGGTTGGCCAAGGAGGTGGCGTCGCTCGACCTGATCTCTGCTGGGCGGTTGCTGTTCGGCATCGGGTACGGGTGGAACCACGAGGAGATGGAATCGCACGGCGTCGACATCGGCCACCGTCGGGCACTCGTCCGCGAGAAGATCCTGGCTTGCAAGGCACTGTGGACGCAGGACGAGGCGTCGTTCCACGGCGAGTACGTCAACTTCGAGCCGTCGTGGGCGTGGCCGAAGCCGCTGCAGTTCCCCAACCCGCCGATCTACGTCGGGTGCTCGCCGTCCGACCTCCACTTCCGCCATATCATCGAGTACGCCGACGTGTGGATGCCGATCGAGGGTCGCTGGCCGATCGACGAGGCCTGGCTGAAGCTGCGGCAGATGGCGGAGGCCGCCGGGCGTGACCCGGCCTCGCTGCAGCTCGCGATCTACGCCGCCAAACCTGACGCCGCCAACCTCGCCCGGCTGCGCGACGTCGGCGCGACCTCTGCCTTGCTGCTGTTGCCGCCCCTCGACCGGGACGAAGCGTTGGCCAAGATGGACTCCTACGCCCCGCTGGTCGAGGAGTTCAACCGCGCGGCGACGACCTGAGGACCGCACAGGCTCATGGCACGTGGAGGGACTCCGGCGATCGTCGCACTGAATGCCGCCGGCGTGCAGTACCGCATTCACGAGTTCGAGGCCGATCCGGCTGAGCGCCATTTCGGAAAGGCCGCCGCGCTGGCCTTGGGGGTCGAGCTGGAACGGGTGTTCAAGACCTTGATCGCGACGGTCGACGATCGCAACCATGTGGTCGGAATCGTGCCGGTCAGCGGGCAGTTGTCGTTGAAAGAGCTCGCCGCCGCGGTGCACGGCAAGCGAGCGGAGATGTGCCCGCCCGAGACTGCCGAGCGACTCACCGGCTACGTCGTCGGCGGCATCAGTCCCTTCGGTCAGAAGCGCTCGCTCCCGGTGGTGATCGACGAGACCTGCGTGCTGTTCGACTCGATCTTCGTCAGTGGCGGCCTCCGGGGTCTCGACATCGAGATCGCCGCCGACGACCTCGTCGCCGTGCTGGATGCGGTCACCGCCCCGATCGGCACCTCCTAGCACGCCAGCGCCGGGTCGTCACCGCGCGCTCCGGTCCGCCCGAATCGTCAGTGACGAAACTCGGCCTCGATCCAGCGGATCTGGGCGCCACGCGAATCCGTGAACTGCGGCGGTGAGCGCGCCTTGGCGCCCAGATCATGTGGGCGCGATCTCGGTACGGGGGTTGCGGGTGTCGCGCCCACAGGGCCGGTGCGGGCGCGACCCCGGTAGTCCCGCTACCGAAATCGCGCCCGACCTGAGTCGGCGGGCCGGCTAGTTGCGTTTGACGCGGCCGCGCAGGGCGGCGAAGGCGAGGCTGAACGAGACGGCGCCGACTCCGGCGATCGCCAGCAGGGCGCGCCCGATCGGCGCCCACTTCCAGCCGTCCTGCAGCAGGGCGCGCATCCCTTCGAGCAGGTACGTCGTCGGGTTGAACCTCGTGGCGGTCGCGAGCCATCCGGTCATGCTCTCCCGGGGCAGGTACGCAGTGGTCAGGAATGCGAATGGGAAGAACAGGAGGAACGCATTGTTGACGGCAGTCGGGTTCCCGGTGCGCAGCGCGATGGAGTACGGGAACCCGGTGAATGCCAGCCCCCACAACCCGGCGATCACGACGAAGGCGAGCATGCCCAACGCCCCGGTGGCCGGATGGATTCCGATGATCAATCCGAGCAGCGCCACCGGCGTGGCGAGGGCGACGATCAACACGACGTCGGCGCTCATCAGCCCGAGCAGCAAGGTGCCGCGGCTGACGGGAGTGAGCAGCAGTCGATCGAAGTAGCCGTTCTGGATGTCGAGCACCAGCGAGTTGGCGCGACTGACACCGGTGACGGCGAAGACGACGGCCACGGGGAGTTGGAAGGCCTTGTAGTCGAAGTTGGCCGGGAAGCTGCCCTCGACGAACTTCTGCAACGCCCCGACGTTGACGACGAAGAAGAACACGGGGATGACGAGTGCGGGGAGAAACGCCTCCGGGTCGCGCCACGTCAGCCTGATGGCGCGCAACGACACGCTGCGGAGGTCTTCGAGAAACCCGGCGCTGCGCGGTGCGACTCGAGCGCGGGCCGATGGGTCGATCACGAGGCCTCGCGCCGGTCGCGCTCGACGCGTTCGTGACCCATGCGCGCTCCGGTGACGTGGAGGAAGACGTCGTCGAGCGTGGGGGTCCGCAGCGTGAGGCCCTCGACGACGTGGCCGGCCTCCGACAGCGCCACGGCGACCGGGCTGATGGCCTTGGCACCGTCGCTCACCGAGATCAGGATCTCGTCGCCAGCCGACTCGACCGATTCGAGGCCGGCCACCGCGGCGAGGGTTTGCGTGATGCGGTCGGCCTCGCCCGGCGGACCCTTGACGATGATCACGTCGGAGCCGACAGATCGTTTCAGGTCGGCGGGAGTGCCCTCGGCGACGATCCGCCCGGCGGCGATGATCCCGACCCGGTTGGCCAACGCGTCCGCCTCCTCGAGGTACTGCGTCGTGAGGAAGATGGTCATGCCGCGTACCTCGTTGAGGCGACGGACCTCGTCCCAGACCGCCGCCCGACTCGTCGGGTCGAGCCCGGTCGTCGGTTCGTCGAGGAACAGCACCTCGGGCTCGTGGACGAGTGCCGCGGCGACGTCGAGCCGCCGCTTCATCCCACCCGAGTAGGTGCCGATCCGCTGATCGATGGCGTCGCCGATGTCGACGAGCAGCAGCAGATCGGTGATCCGTTGCCGTCGCTCGCCGGCGCTGAGCCCGTAGAGGCGGCCCTGCAGGTCGAGCAGCTCGCGGCCCGTCTGCTTCGGGTCGAGCGCAGCTTCCTGCAGCGCGACGCCGATGCGGAGCCGAACCATGTCGGCCTGATCTCGCACGTCGAACCCGGCCACCGTCGCTGTCCCGGAGGAGGGGAGCAGCAACGTGGTGAGCATGCGAACCGTCGTGCTCTTGCCGGCGCCGTTGGGTCCGAGGAAGCCGTAGATCTCGCCCGGCGCAACCTCGAGGTCGATGCCGTCGACGGCCATCGTGTCGCCAAAACGGCGGCGAAGATGTCGCGTTTGCAGGGCTGGGCTCACACGTCGAAGCTAACGGGTCTCGGTACTCCGTCGAGCGCGCAGCAGGGCTTCGATCTGGGCGACGCGAGTGCGCGCCGGCGGGTGGGTGGCGGCGAGTCGCTCGCGCAAGGTGGTCGGTCGCTCGCCGCGTCGTTCACCGATCACGCGACGCAAGGCGCTGGCCAACGGGCGACCAAAGCCCATCGAGACCGCACGACGATCGGCCTGGAGCTCGGCGTTGCGGCCGACGACGTTGGAGATCATGTTGGTCAGCAGCAACCCGCTGAGGAACAACCACGAGACTGCCATCAACAGCGCGCTGGCGAGTTGACCGAGCACCGTCAACGACGATGATCGCCGGGCGAACGTGCGAGTTGCCGCGGTCGCCACGTTCTGCAGGAAGAAGCCGATGCGGGCGAGGGCGAACACCGGCAGGCTCAACCAGTGACCGATGGTCAAGGCAATGGTGTGCGAGCCGAGGTGGTGGCTGAGCTCGTGCGCCAACACGCCGCTGAGCTCGTCGCGCGGCAAGGTGTCGATGGCGTACGAGGTGACCACGACCAGGTGCCCACCACAGGCGAACGCGTTCAGCTCGTCGACAGGGAGCACGGCGATCACGAACCGCCGGTGCGGCAGCCGGTTGGCCTGCAGCACCGATCGCCAGGCGACATCGAGCGTGGCTCGCTCGCGCCGCGTGGGACGGCGTGCGCCGAGCAGCGGCGCCAGGATGACGACCTGCACCGGTCGGAAGAAGAGCAGCAACACGGCGGCGAGGTACCCGAGTGCGAGTGCCACGAAGGAGATATGCCAGACCACGCGCAGTGGCAGCCACACGACAGCGAGCGCCAGGAGCCAGAGCGGGATGACGGCAACGACAGGCAAGAACGCCGACACCGCCGAACTGTCGATCCGGCGCCGTGTGCTGGTCACCGCAGCTCGTCCCCCATCTCGACCACGATACGGCGACGATCGGCGTGGCCGTACCTACACTGGGAGTGGTCATCGCTCACCGTACGCATCAGTCAAGCTTTGGTCACAGTCTGCCGATATCCACGTGTGCACGCCGACGTGGCGTACGCAAGTCGTTCTCACGTGGTCCGAGGAGGACCGAAGGGTTGGTCGATCGTTGGCGATGTCCGCGACATCTCTGAAGGAAGGGGCGGGGAGCGGCAAGTCCGTCCGGGACCTTCTCGATGAGGCGCGCACGGCGGAGACCGACGATCTGATCCGCTCCCGATCGTTGGTGCAACAGGCTCGCGTGTTGGCTCGCTCGAACGGCGACCAACCAGGTGAGGCCGAGGCGTTGTACCGCCTGGCCAGCGTCACCTACCAGCTCGGGCAGCTCGACGAAGCCTTCGGTCTGGCCCTCGAGGCACGCGACCTCGCCCGGCGGTGCGCCGCGCCTGTCGTCGAGGTCTGGGCGCTCAACCTCGTCGGCATCGTGCACCATCAGGCCGGCAACTACTCGCAGGCGCTCGAGAGCCTGCTGCAGGCGCTCGAGATCTACCGCCCGACCGCCGACCTCTCGGATCTCGGCAACCTGCTCAACACGATCGCCGCGGTGCACCACAGCCTGCGCGACACCGATCGGGCGCTGGTCACGTATGAGGCGGCGCTCGAGGCCAACCGCAAGAGCCCGCGCCGCGGCTTCGACGCCATCACCTTGGCCAACATGGCCAAAGTGCGCGCCGAGCGGCAGGAGAACCTGCTCGCCGTCAGCTTGGGTGAGGCCGCGCTGGAGATCGCGCGCGAGCACCTCCCCGAGCACGTCGCCGAGATCCTCGCCAACCTCGCCGAGGCCTACGCCGATCTCCAACTCCTGCCGCAGGCCGATGCCTGTCTCGACGAAGCCGACGAGTCACTGAGCCGCATCGCCGGCCAGCTCTCGCGCACGTCGCCGATGGCGTTGGTGGCCGTGCAGATCGCCCGCGGCCGGGTTCGAATTGCGATCGGCGACACCAGCGGCGCCATCTCCGTGCTCGAACGGGCGGTCGGCCTTGCTCAGCAGAACGACTTCTCCGATGTCGAGCTCGTTGCCCACGGTCTGCTGGCCGAGGTGCTCAAGTCGCTCGGCCGATTCGAAGAGGCGCTGTTGCACCGTGAGGCGTGCAATCGCATCCACGAGCAGATCTTCAACCGCGATACCGATCTGCGGATCAAGACGCTGCAGATCTCCCACGACACCCTTGCGGCCCGCGACCAGGCCGAACTGCTACGGGTGCGCACGACCGAGTTGGAAGAGCTGGTCACCGCCAGAACACAAGATCTCGAAGAGCAGCACTACGAGGCATTCGAGCGGTTGGCGGCGATCGCCGAGTATCGCGACCCCGACTCGACCGAGCACTCGACACGGGTCGGCGAGTTGGCTGCGGAGCTCGCCCTGCAATTGGGTGAGGATCGCCGGTGGGCCGAGGACCTGCGGTTGGCCGGGCGGTTGCACGACGTCGGCAAGGTCGGCGTGCCCGATGCCATCTTGCAGAAGCCCGGCGCACTCACCGATGAAGAGTTCGCGATCATGAAGACGCACACGACCGTCGGCGCCAGAGTCTTCGTCGGCAGCCGGTCGACCCTGCTGCAGCTGGCCGCCGAGATCGCGATGTCGCACCACGAGCGGTGGGACGGCAGCGGCTATCCGTCGGGCTTGGCGGGCGAGGCGATCCCACTCAGCGGCCGCCTCGTGGCTGTCGCCGATGTGTACGACGCCCTGATCACGGCACACCGCTACAAGCACGCATGGTCGTCGAGCGATGCCGTCATCCACATCGTCGCCGGCCGGGGCTCGCAGTTCGAGGCCCGCATCGTGGATGCCCTGATCGAGGTCATCGGTCGGCGGGCTGCAGCCGACGCGGTCGAGCCGCCCCCAATCGACAACTAGACCTACAATCGCCGTCATGTCGGGGGCTCGTGCGGATCGCGTCACGTCGCGGACGAGAAGCCCCAAGTGGCAGAACGTCCCGTTGCGCATCGAGATGCTGGAGTGCATCAATTGCGACGCGTGCCTGCGGGCCTGCCCTCGGCAGTTCGGGGCGATCTTCAACCATGGGCCCGACGTGGTCATCATCCCCGAGTTGTGCAGTGGGTGCGACAAGTGCCTGCCGGCGTGCCCGGTGAACTGCATCTACCCGTTCCCCGACTGGGAGGCGTCGCCGGTGCCCGACGACTGGTGGGACGAACCGATGACATCCAACGACCCGTATGTCTGAATCGTCGTCCCGCTGCCATAATCGACGCCATGACCAATCCGATCATTGACGGGGCCGAGCCCTGGTCGCACACCGGCACCGACCACGAGGGTGCCGTCGTGCTACACGGCTTCACCGGGAACCCTGCCTCCATGCGTGGGGTCGCGACAGCGTTGGCCGATGCCGGGTTCCACGTCGAGTTGCCCTTGCTGCCCGGCCATGGCACCTCGCTGGACGACATGTTGCCGACCCGGTGGGCCGATTGGATCGGTGAGGCCGAGGCTGCGTACCAGCGACTGAGCCAACGCGCCTCGCACATGGTGGTGGTCGGGCTCAGCATGGGTGGTGCGCTCACCCTGCGCCTCGGCGCCGACCATCCCGAGATCGCTGGCCTCGTCTGCATCAATCCCGTGGCGCAGCCCCAGCAACCGGAGGTCATCGAGATGCTGCAGGCGATGGTTGCCGGTGGCACACCGGTGATCCCGGGCATCGGCAGCGACATCGCCGACCCCGACGCGCACGAGAACGCCTACGAGGGAACCCCGCTCGAGCCGCTGTTGTCGTTGCTGCTCGACGGCGCCGAACCGAACAGTCACGAATTCGCCGGCATGCGCATGCCGCTGCTGCTGATGAACTCGCCGCAGGATCACGTCGTCGAGCCGGCCCAGGCCGAGTACCTCGTCGATCGGTACGGCGGTCCGATCGAGCGGCTCACGCTCGAGCGCAGCTACCACGTGGCCACGCAGGACTACGACAAGGAACTGATCTTCGCGTCGACCGTCGAGTTCGCCACGCGGGTGATCGCCCGGTGATGGTCTCCTCGATCGCCAGCATCCCGAGCCCGTCCAGTGGCGCGCTGACGGTCGGTCCGTTGTCGATCCACGCCTATGGGTTGATGATCGCCCTCGGCGTGATCGCCGCGGTGTGGCTGCTCGGCCGCAGGCTGGAGGCCAGCGGGGCAGGCACGCGCGAAGACGCCAGTTCGATGGCGGTGTGGGCGGTCGCGGCCGGCGTGATCGGTGCCCGGCTCTATCACGTCGTCACCGACTGGGAGTTGTTCAAGCACGACCTCGGCAGGATCCCGCAGATCTGGCGAGGCGGCCTGGGAATCCCCGGCGGGATCCTCTTCGGCACGATCGCGGCGATGTGGGCCTTCAAGCGGCGCGGTGTCACACCGTCAGTTGGCCTGTCCGCTGCGGCGCCGGCCCTGCCACTGGCCCAAGCGATCGGTCGCATCGGGAACTGGTTCAATCAAGAGCTGTTCGGCAGACCCACCACCTTGCCGTGGGGGCTGCGGATCGACGCGGACAAGATCCCCGCCGGGTATGCGCCGGGCACGACCTTCCATCCGACGTTCCTGTACGAGGCACTGTGGAACCTGGCGCTGTGCGTCGTGCTGTTGCGGATCGACCGCGTCTTCAAGCTTCGCCCGGGGCGGCTGTTCGCGATCTACGTTGTGGGCTACGCCATCGGTCGGTTCTGGGTCGAGGGCCTGCGCATCGATCCCGCCCACAAGGCGAATGGCTTGCGCCTCAACCAATGGGTGGCGCTGATCGTCGGAATTGCCGCTGCGCTCTATCTCGTCATCGACTGGTGGCG
>JAYVOI010000198.1:0-10161 GCA_043758005.1 Ilumatobacteraceae bacterium | reverse complement strand
GGACCACTCTTGCCGGTGCCGGTTGGGTCGCCGCACTGCACCGCGAAGCCGGGGATCACCCGATGGCAGACCGTGTTGTCGAAGTAGTGGTAGCGGGCGAGCACGACGAAGTTGTTGACGGCCAGCGGCGCCGTGCCGGCGTTCAACTCGATCGTGTAGGCGCCCTTGTTGGTCGTGACCTCAGCCGTGTAGGTCTTGGTCGCGTCGATGCAACTCGGTGGCGCCTTGGCGAAGGTGATGGTTCGCGGCGAGCTGCCGTCGCTGGCCGGGCACGGGGTATCACCCGTCAGGGTGGCGCCGGCGATCGTGCTGGGCAGCGGCGTCAGCGTGGTCGTGGGAGCATTCGGGTCGATCGTGGTGGTCGATCCGAACTGGTCGATGGTCGTCGTGGCGGCCGTCGACGAACTGTCGCCGCCACCCACCAGCTTGATGACGCCGATCAGCGCCAACGCCGCGATCGGGATCAGTAGCACGTACATCCCCGTGCGCTTGCGCTTCACGGTTCGCGCCTGGCGAGCGAGTTCCTCCAAGCGCTGCTGGCGGTTGGCCTTCTGACGTTCACGCTTAGGGGTTCCCACGAACACGTGAGGCTAGCGGCGAGCCGGCCAACAACGCTTGCAGCTCAAGTCCACTCGGGATCGTGCCGATTCTTGAGGTGAACAGGCGAACAGGGCCACCACGACACCAGGAACGGCGAGCACGCAGCGATGAACCGACGGGCGCACAGATTTGGACGCGGGCTGACATGCCTCGGCCTGTTGTCGACCGCTGCATACCTCGGTTGGCGAGTCGCGACGCTGCCCGGTCGTCCGCCGGTGTGGCTGGTTGCCGTGGCGCTGGTCGTCGAGCTGGTCGGGTTCGTGGGCTCCGGCGTGCTGATGTGGGCGTTGTGGCACGGCCCGGGCGCGTCGGTCGAGCAGGCCTCGCTGACGTTCGACGAGCACCTCGGTCTCGACCCGAGTCGTGTCGACGTCGTCGTGCGCGTCGACCGGCAACCGATCCATCACATCCGTGGCACCTTGCTGTCGCTGCAGTCCATGGCGACCGGGCAGCAGATCGTGGTCGACCTCGGTGCCCGGCCTGAGGTGGCTGCCCTGGCGGCGGAGTTCGGCGCGATCTACGCGGCAACCGATCTCGAGGATCACAACGGCCTGAAGACCTGCAACGCAGCGTCGACGTCGCCGGTCTTCTTCCTGCTCGACGCCGGCGACATCCCGAGCGTGCGGGCAGTCCACGCGCTGCTTCCGCTGATGCGTGACGACAGCGTCGCAGTCGCGATCGGTCAGTCGCAGATGGCCGACGACGATTCCGCGGAGCACGGCCCGAACGGCCTGCACGAACTGACCTTCGAACGCGAGACCCTCAACCCTGCGCTCGGCGCACGCGGGTCGTCGCTGCTCGTCGACTCGGGCGCGCTGATCCGGCGTGCCGCGATCGACAGCGTCGAGGTCAACGACGATGAGCCGATCGAGGCCCAGGCTGATTGGTCGATGGCCCTGATGAACGAGGGGTGGAAGGTTGTGGCCGCGACCGGCTCGCCGGTGCTCGTGCGTCAGGTGGTGCAGTCGCAGGATGAGGTGTACGAGCGTCGGGTGCAGCAGGCTCGGGCGCTGCGAGCCATGGTGCTCGGGCCCGACGGGATCCTCCGGTTGAACTCTTTGCGCCTCGGCCAACGCCTGGCAATCGCGGCGGCGGCCGTGCGGCCGTTGTCGGGCCTGCGTCGCGTTGGCTTCATCGCCGTGATCGTCGCGTCATTGTTGACCGGCACCCTGCCGCTGCGCCCCAACCTTGCCGTGCTCGCCGCAGTCTGGGCTCCGGGCTGGATCCTCACGTCGCTGGGCCTCGGCTTGATGAGCGGCTGGACGATGCGCCCTGGCGACCGAACCCGCTGGTCACTGCGCAACCTCGGTGCGTCATGCCAGGGGATGCGGCACCCGATCACGTTCGGCCAGCGTCGCGCCCCGATCATGACCCCACACGCGCTGCAACACGGCGGAGCGTTGGTGGCGTCGGTCGTGGTACTGAGCTCGGTGATGATGCTGCGCGGGCTGAGCGAGCGGTGGACGCATGCACTCGGCGCCATGCCGTACCAGTGGCTCGTCGGACTGATGCTCGTCGCGCTATGGTCGCTGGCGATGTCGCTCGACGTGCTGCGCATGTTCGGCAAGCGCAACCAGTTGCGACGTGCCGCTCGTGTCGTCGCCTCGATCCCGGCCGAGGTCAACGAGAACGCCGTTGCCGTGTTCGATGTGACCGCCCTCGGCGCTGGCTTCGAGACCAACCAGGAACTCGAGCCGAGGCAGCGCCTGCTGCTCGATGCGACCATCACCACGTCGCGCGGCTGCCAAGACGTGAGCTTGCCGATCGTGGTGCGCAACGTTCGCAAGGTGTCGACGGCACCTGATGCGGCAGGCGTCGAACGGTGGCGGGTCGGTGTGGAGTTCGGCGACGCGCCGTCGCAGGCGATCAATCCGCTGGTCGAGTACTGCATGATCGAACCGGCGCGGCAACGACTCGGTCGACTCTCGCCATGGCTCGGCGACGAGGAGTTGGTGGCGGTCGAAGCGGTCGCCCAGCCGGTGTTGGACGGCCGGCGCGTCGCATTGCGGCTGATCTCACTGCTGGCCGTCGGTGGTGCGATCGCCAGCGCCCAACCCCGTCAAGGAACCGTCGTGACCACCTTGGTCTCGGCAATCTCAATACTGATCGCCGCCGGTGTGCTTGCCGGCTCGGCGCGACCGCGTCGCGCCCCGTGGACCGCCGATCAATCGACGTCGTCGCCATCTCCCGACTTGGCGATCAGGTAACCAATGGCCCGCTCCGCCTTCGGGTACCGGTACACGAGCTGCCAGAACTCGGCGTCGTGCCCAAGCACGTCGAGGTGGGCGAGCTCGTGGACGATCACGTAGTCGATGACCCAGTCGGGGAAGGTTGCCAATCGAGTCGAGATGCGGATCGTGCCCTGGGATGGGGTGCACGATCCCCATCTCGACCGCATGTCATCCGCCCAACCGATGGTGGTGGGCACGCGCAGGTCGTGCCGGCGCGCCAGCGTCGCGGCACGCTCGTCGAGCTGCAACCGGTCCGCTGACATCTTGCGCTGGAATCGGCCACTCATCTCGCGGACCCAATGAGCCTCCTCCGCCCGGCTCATCCACGACGGCAAGGCGATTCGCAACACGCCACCCACCAGGTGCGCCCCGACGGTCTTGCGCCGCCTCGTCGAACGGGTGACTTCGACGACGAACGGCTGCACGACGGGCACCACGACCGGTTCGTCGTCGGGACCGAGCCCGGGGAGGTGCACAGCGTCGCTCACGGCCAGGGACGGTATCGCCCGGTACGCTGGCGGCAATGGCGACATTGCGCATGTTCGCGTCGGCTCGAGAAGCCGCCGGTACCGGTCGGGCGGAGTTCGCCGGTGCGACGGTGGGCGACATACTGGCCGCTGCGACCGCGTCGTTCGGCGATCGATTTGCCCAGGTGCTGCCATCGTGCAGAGTATGGGTCAACGGCGAAGCAGCCGACCCCACGGACCCCGTGGGTGCCGGTGATGAGGTGGCGGTCCTACCGCCAGTCAGTGGAGGATGTTGATGGCTGAGACAATGGATCCCCGGCAGCTCACGCTGGTCGAGCTACGCGCCCTTCGCGCCAAGCTGCAGAACGACGACGATGCCGTCTCGTATGTGCGTCGCCTGGCCCAGGCCCGCCTCGATCTGGTGCAGGCCGAGAAGCGGCGACGCATCGACGGCGGAACGGAAAGCCTGTCCGACGAGTTGCCATCGATCCTGTCGACCCACCTCACCGGGGGCGCGCCGCGGCCCCCGCGGCCGGCCGAGGACTTCAGCAGCCACCCGCTGGCCGAGGAGTTCGACGCCTTGCTGGACCACGCCGGCGACAACGACCTGTCGTCGCTCACTGCCGAAGAGCTCGTCAGCTACGCCGATGCGCTGCACGAGTTCGAGCAGGCCCGCTCGCACGAGCGGCGCGAGCTGTTCACGCGCATCGACGAACTCAGTGCCGAGCTGGTTCGTCGCTACCGCGACGGCGAGGCCAACGTCGACGGCCTGCTCGCCGCCGACGACTGAGGTCTCCGTGCCATCGATCCGCGACGAGTTCGACAAGCGTGTCGCCGACGTCGGCGAGCTGATCAAGTCGCAGCGCGAGGTGGCCCAGATGAGTGTGCGCCGCCTGGCCGAACTGGCCGGCGTCAGCAACCCGTACCTGTCCCAGATCGAGCGTGGCCTCCGCAAGCCGTCGGCCGACATCTTGCAGCAGATCGCCAAGGCGTTGCAGATCAGCGCCGAATCGCTGTACGAGCGGGCCGGATTCCTCTCGCCGGACGACCGGCCGCGAGTTGGCGTGCGTGAGGCGATCGCCGCCGACCAGCAGCTGACGGCCGAGCAACGCCAAGCCCTCCTCAACGTCTACGAGAGCTTCGTCGCCTCCAAATCCTGAGGAAGGAGCGACCAGTCCCGACCATTGAATTGGAATGTTGATCAGTTCGATAGTGTTTCACTCTCCGTGCAACGCGTCGCAGTGATCTCACTCCACACGTCGCCCCTCGCCCAACCGGGTTCGGGCGACAGTGGCGGCATGAACGTGTACGTGCGCGAGCTGGTCTCGGCGCTGGCGCAGGCGGGCGTCGAGTGCACGACGTACACACGAGCGTCGCGCCCCGGGTTGCCCGAGGTCGTCCAGGTCGAGCCCGGCCACCGCGTGGTGCACATCCCTGCCGGCCCGTTCGACGCGGCCAAAGAAGAGCTCCCATCGGTGCTCGAGGAGTTCGGCGACGCTGTCATCGACCACATCAAGAACGACTCGCCCGCCGACGTGCTGCACGCCAACTACTGGCTCAGCGGCCTGGTCGGCCACCGCATCAAGCACGAGCTCGACCTGCCCTTCGTCAGCACGTTCCACACCCTCGCCAAGGTGAAGGCCGAAGGCGGCGACTTCGAGCCGGAGTGGCGCGAGCAGGCCGAATCCGAGATCATCGGCTGTGCCGACGCGATCTGCGTCAGCTGCACCGAAGAGGAGCGCCAGTTCCTGCGGCTCTACGGGCAGCCCGCCGGCAAGATCGAGATCATCGCCCCCGGCGTCGAACACGCTTTCTTCGCACCAGGTGACCGCGCCGGAGCACGCAACGCACTCGGTCTGCCCATCGACTCCCCGGTGTTGCTGTTCGTCGGTCGCATCCAGCCGCTGAAGGGCCCCGACGTCGCCGTGCGGGCGCTCGCCGAGCTGAATCGCCCGGATGCCTTGCTGCTGATCGTCGGTGGCGCCAGCGGCGTCGAGGGCGGCGAGGAGATGCAACGCTTGCAGGCGCTGATCACCGATCTCGGCGTGCAGGGCCAGGTCCGATTCGTCGAACCGCAGCCGCACCACATCCTCAGCACCTACTACCGAGCGGCCGACGTCGTGCTGGTACCCAGCCGCAGCGAGAGCTTCGGCCTCGTCGCGCTCGAGGCCTCGGCCTGTGGTATCCCCGTGGTCGCCAGTGGCGTGGGTGGGTTGTTGACGCTGGTCGACCATGGCTCCACAGGGTTCCTGGTGCCCGAGCGGGATCCCGGTCTGTACGCGCAGTACATCGCCGAGGTCCTGGATCATCCACAACAGGCGGCGCAGATGGGCCGGCGGGCCGCTGTACGCGCACGGCAGTACACGTGGGGGTTCGCCGCGGCACGGTTGCGCCGCGTCTACACCGATCTCACCGTGCGCGAGCTGGTGGCCTGCGCGTGAGCGATGCGCACGACGACACCGCGGTGTCGGCGCTTGCCGCACAGATCGATCACTGGCTCGCCGAGCTGGCAGCGGCCAACCCGGCCGTGGAGGCCGTCGACCACGCTGACGGCGATCCGCTGCGTTGGTACGTGCGATTGCGCGGCGACGAGAAGGAGCACATCACCGTGTGGCTCACACTCGGGCAACGCACGCTGCGCTACGAGGCGTACGTCATGCCGGCGCCGCAGGAGAACATCGCCGAAGTGTACGAGTTGGCGCTGCGCCGCAACGAGAAGCTGGTCGGCGCCCACTTCGCGATCGGTGTCGAAGATGCGCTGTTCCTCCGCGGAGAACTGCCGCTCGTCGCCGTGTGCGCCGACGAGGTCGACCGCGTCGTCGGATCGATCTACGCCTACGCCGAGCAGACCTTCCCGGCGATGATCCGCCTCGGGTTCGCCAGCCACTTCGGCGGCTGAACATCCCGGCACACATTTCCGCAGTGGCGAACTGACTGTGCATCTCTGTGTGTGCCGGACGGATGGCGCTCTTCGGGGAATGTCGCAGCGCCATCCGTTTCGGCGCCATGTGATTAGCCTGCGACCATGACCAACTACCGATTGGCCGTGGTCGGCGGGGGAAACATGGGGGCGGCACTGGTCGGTGGGCTCGTCGCGGGCGGCTGGGCCCCCGCGGATCTCGCCGTCGTCGAGGTCGTGGAGGCGCGTCGCAGCGCGCTGACCGAGATGTTCCCCGGCATAGCAATCGCCGCAACAGTTCCAGCGTGCGATGCGGCGTTGATCGCGGTCAAGCCGTACGACGCCGCGGCGGCCGCAAGCGCCGCAGCCAGGGCAGGGGCTAGTCGCGTCCTGTCGATCGCCGCGGGAGTCTCGATCGACACCCTGCAACAGGCGTGCGGCGACGGCGTTGCAGTCGTGCGCTCGATTCCCAACACGCCGGCATTGTTGGGCAAAGGGGCCGCGGCGATGTGCGGTGGCACGTTCGCCACCGACGACGATCTGGTGTGGGCCGCGGGGATCCTCGGCGTGGTTGGCACCGTGGTGCGCGTGGCCGAGCCCTTGCTCGACGCCGTCACCGGGTTGGTCGGCAGCGGGCCCGCGTACCTGTTCCTGGTCGCCGAGGCGATGATCGACGCCGGCGTGCTGGCCGGGTTGACCCGTCCGGTCGCCGACGCATTGGTGCGCCAACTGTTCGTGGGGTCGGCGGCGATGCTGGATGAGTACGGCGACCCGGTTGCGCTGCGGGCGATGGTGACATCACCCGGGGGCACCACCGCTGCCGGACTTCGAGTGCTCGAAGAGCACGGCACCCGGTCGGCGCTGCTGGAAGCCGTGCTGGCGGCCACCGAACGAAGTCAAGAACTCGGACAACCCCACTGACCCTGCCGGGAAGTGGCCGGCGTCCCGTGAGTCAGGCCGCGCGCCAACCGCGACAGCCGACTCACAGCAATTCGTCGGCATGTTGGCATGGAGCGAGGAAGTGCGCACGTTCGACGCGGGCCGTCCGTCATCGAACGTACGCACTTCGTCCCAACGACGCGGTCGCGTGATGTTGGGCGGGTGCCGACGAATCGATTGCGGTGGTACACCCGCCCGCCAATCGAAGATCTGGGTGCCACGATCGCCCATCTGAGCGGCGGTTGACGAGCGTGGCGCCCAGATCGAAAACCGGGAGACTTCAAGGAGTGCAGGAGAAGTCGAGTCGGCCGTCGGGCTCGACGGTTCTCACGAAGAGCGCTCGGTGGACCACGCAACTCCCAAATTTCTTGGTGTGACTCTTTTCTCAGCGGCCTTGCTGTGTCTAACCTTTCATCCAGGTCAAACGACCGCCGCGTGAATCTCACACGGAGTCGCATCCGAAAGGATGCGCCGACAGGGCTGGTGCCATCGGGGGGTTGGCATCGGCCCTTGTCGATTTTTGGCGGCAGATCGCATGGGATGGCCCGTCGCTCGTCGCTAGGTTGAGCGCCCATGGGCCGCCGCTACGACACCGTCTCGCTGTTGACCGACTACGGCTTGATCGACGAGTTCGTCGGCGTGGTCAAGGCGGTCATCCGCGACATCGCACCGCACGCCCGGACGATCGACCTGACGCATCACATCGCCCCGTTCGACGTGCGCGCCGGCAGCCTGGCGTTGGCCCGCTGCGTTTCGTACCTCCCGAGCGGGGTGATCCTCGCGGTGGTCGATCCGGGCGTCGGCGGCAGTCGCAAGTCGATCGCGATCGAGGTTGCCGACGGCGATGGCGTGTTCGTCGGGCCCGACAACGGGCTGCTGGCCCCGGCGGTGGCGATGGCCGGCGGCGCGGGGCGTGCGGTGGTCCTGACCAACGACGAGTACCACCTGCAATCGCATGGCGCCACGTTCGCCGGGCGCGACATCTTCGCCCCGGTGGTCGGCCACCTGTGCAACGGTGTCGACCTGGCCGAGCTCGGTGAGCTGATCGATGCCGACGCGCTGCTGCCGGGCATGGTGCCGCTCTCGCGCCAGGAGCCCGAGGGCCTGGTCGGTGAGGTGTTGTGGGTCGACCACTTCGGCAACTGCCAACTCAACATCGGCCCCGACGAGATCGCCGACTGGGGACAGCAGGTGCAGGTCGCGTTCGGCGAATCGCTACGAGTCGCCACTCGCCAGCGCACGTTCGCCGATGTCTCCACCGGCGCGGTCGGCCTGGTCGTCGACAGTTGCGGGATGCTCGCGCTCGTGCTCGATCAGCGCTCGGCGGCCGCGGATCTCGGGATCGGTGCCGGCGATCAGGTCACGCTGTCGCCGCTGGCCGACGGGCCGGCGCCGGGCCAGACCAGCCCCGTCACGATTCGTGCCCGCTAGGTTGGCGCCATGCGTCCGGCGACCACGCTCACCTTGGCCCTCCTGCTGCTGTTGATCCTCACAGCAGGCGTGATCTCGCTGCTTCGTCTGTAGAACGCGTCGGACCACGATGAATCTTGCTCACATCATCGAGGGACACGAAGCCGACCACGTGGCGATCATCAACCGCGGCGTCGAAACGACGTACGGAGAGCTGAACGATCGGGTGGCCCGCGTCCGTGGCGGGCTTGCCAAGCTCGGCATCGGCAGTGGCGATCGGGTTGGACTGCTGTGTGGCAACGGCACCCACTTCGTCGAGAGCTACCTCGCCGTGCTCGGGCTCGGTGCGGTCGTCGTCCCGATGAATCCGCAGAGCCCGTCACCCGAGATCGAGCAGGAGATCACCGCCGTCGGCGCGTGCGCCATCGTGGTCGAGCCGGCCGCGGCCGCAGCGTGGAACGGTGTCGGCCACGAGGCAAAGCGGTCGGTGCGTACCGTCATCACGATCGAGCAGGGCAGCATCGACGGTGCGGTGAGCTTCGATGATCTCCTCGAGGCCGACCCGCTCGAGGTCGTCGATGTCGAGCCCGGCACCTTGGCGCTGCTGATCTTCACGAGCGGCACAGCCGGGTCACCACGCGCCGCCATGCTGAGCCACGGCAACCTGCTGGCCAACATCGAGCAGGGCCGCTCCGCCGAGGCACGCATCAACGCCGACGACATCGTGTACGGCGTGCTGCCGATGTTCCACATCTTCGGCCTCAACGTCGTACTCGGGCTCAGCATGTCCGTCGGCGCCACCATCGTCCTGGTGCAACGGTTCGACCCGTCGACTGCCCTCGACACGATCCGCGAGCGCGGCGTGACCGTGATCCCCGGTGCTCCGCCGTTGTGGTTGTCGTTCAGTCACTTCGACGACGCTCCGGCCGACAGCTTCGCCACAGTGCGTCTCGCGCTCACCGGCGCGGCGAAGATGCCGGAGGAAGCGATCCGCCGGCTGCGGGAGCGCTTCGGGGTGCAACTCGCCGAGGGCTACGGGCTCACCGAGGCGTCGCCGGTGGTCACGAGCTCCGCGGGGCTGCCGATCAAGGTCGGGTCGGTCGGCAAGGTGCTCGACGGGATGACCGTTCGACTCGTCGACGATGCCGGCGACGACGTGCTGCAGGGAGATGCCGGCGAGATCTGGGTGCAGGGACCCAACGTGTTCCTCGGCTACCTCGACGATCCAGAACAGACGAGCCGTGTCTTGACCGACGACGGTTGGCTCCGCACCGGCGATATCGCGGTGACCGACGACGACGGCTACCTCTACCTCGTCGATCGGGCCAAGGACCTCATCATCGTCAGTGGCTTCAACGTGTACCCGGCTGAAGTCGAGAGCGTGATCGCCGAGCACCCGGCCGTCGCCGAGGTCGGTGTCGTGGGGGTGCCACACCCACACACGGGCGAGGCCGTGAAGGCGTGGGTCGTCGTGCGCGAAGGCAAGTCGGTCGACGAGGACACGTTGATCGCCTGGTGCGGCGAGCGGCTGGCGCGGTACAAGAACCCGTCGAAGATCCTCTTCGTCGACGAACTGCCGCGCAACGTCAGCGGCAAGTTGCTACGCCGCTCGCTG
>JAYVOI010000197.1:0-10210 GCA_043758005.1 Ilumatobacteraceae bacterium | reverse complement strand
GAGATCGCAGCAGTCAACGTCGTCTTGCCATGATCAATATGACCCATCGTGCCAATATTCACATGCGGCTTCGTCCGCTCGAATTTTGCCTTGCTCATTGCTATCTCCGTCTTTCGGGGATCTGTGGGTTGTCAAAGAACGCAGGGAGTGTAGCGGCGCAAGCATCGTGCTCGCACCTGCGCCGATGCAGATTCTGGTCGCAGCGACCAACACCGCTGACCAGCTGTGGCCCTCACCGGCCGAGGGCCTTGCGAGCACCGGGTGGAACTGGCACCATGCGGTGATGCACCGCCTCGGGCTCGGCGTGTTCGTGGGCCTTGTCGTCTGCTGTCCAGCGGCATGCGGATCCGAACCGAACAGTGCGCCCGTCGCCCCCGGGACGGTCCCTCCGTCGCCGGCCACGACCCCGTCGGCGACGACGACGAACTCTGTCTCTGCCACGTGCATCCGATCGACCGGCCCGACCTCGGTCGGTGGGCTGCGACTGATCGTCGGCGCGGATGCGCAATGCACGAACGAGGGCCTGACGTCGGTGTTGGTCAGCAACTCGACGGGTGCGCCCTGCACGAGCGACTTCGTCGCAACACTCTCGGATGGAAAGCGCCTGCTGTTCACGTCGGAGTCCGGCTACGGCGGCGAGCAGGGACGCTGGGCCCCGCTTCCCGACAGCGTCGTCGAAGGTACCGGCATCATCGAGTACCCGCCCGGGGACCGGCGCTGGCCGATCGACTTGCCACGACTGCTGAACGGAACCCGGGCCATGAGCCTGCCGATCACGTGCGAAGGCCAGGCGATCACCCTCACCGCCACCTTCACCGTCGGCAGCGGTCCGCGCCTCTGGGTCCAACCCCTCTTCGCCTCGGACGAGGGCCTGGGCGCGCCCGTCAAGGGCGTCTTGCAGTACGACGCCACGAACGACTGCTTCCTCCTCGATCGAGATGGCGTGATCTACCCGGTGGTCTGGCCGGAAGGGACGACCGTGGCGTCATCCGACCCGATCGTGGTATCGGCCGCAGGCGTCGAGACCCGGGTCGGCCAATTCGTGTCGGGGGGCGGCGGCTACTTGTACGTGGCGGAGCAAGTTGGCATTCCACCCGACTGCCTTCCGCCGTCCGGCGAGGTCGCCGTCTTCAACACCCACGGCGTCGTGACCGCGACCGATGCTGCCGGTTGAGCGCCGGCCGCCGATCGTGGCGAATCGTCAGTGACGATACGCACCCCCGTCCCAAAATGATCTGGGCGCCACGCGAAGTCGATCACCGTGGTAGCGGAGAACCTTGGCGCCCAGATCGGTTGGCGGCGCGACGTCGAGTTTCGTCACGGACGATTCGGCAGGGCTGACGATCGGCCTCGTACACCCGGACCCGAGGCGCGCCGGGATCTGTGGATGAGCGACCAGACGGTCCGCGGCTTTGGGGGCTCACACAGAGCACGGCACTCGGCGCGGCGGCTCGCGTAGGCTGCGCCGGTGTTCACCCTGGGCAACCTGATCCTCGGGTCGGTCGCCGCCCTGATCGTCGGCCTGTCCAAGACGGCATTCCCCGGTGCTGCGTTGATCGCCACCCCGATCATCGCCACCTTCGTCGGCGGCCGGGCGATCGCCGGAACCACGCTGCCGATCCTGTTGGCCGCCGACGTCTTCGCCGTCACCTGGTACGGCCACCACACCCGCTGGGACCTGTTGCGGCCGATGATCATCGCCGTCAGCTTTGGCTTCGCCGCCGGTGCCACGTTCTTCGCCATCGTCGGTTCGTCGACCCGACCGATCGAGCTGGTGATCGGTGGGTGCGTGCTGCTGATGGTCGCACTGCAGTCGTGGCGGATGCTGCACCGACAAGAGCCCGTGGTACCGACCGCCGCGGCCGCAGCGGTCTATGGCAGCTCGGGTGGCTTCACCACGTTCGTCGCCAACGCGGCCGGCCCGGTGCTGAACACCTACCTCGTACGACTCGGACTCGGCAAGGACGAGATGGTCGGCACGTCGGCGTGGTTCTACTTCGCCGTCAACCTGGCCAAGGTGCCCGTCTACATCGGGCTCGGCGCGTGGTCGAGCGGTGGACGGTTCTTCACCGGCACAACGCTGGCCTTCGACGCCGTCGTGTTCCCTGCCGTCCTGATCGGCTTGTTCAGTGGTCGGCGCATGCTGCACAGACTGCCCGAACAAGCCTTTCTGATCGGCGTGCTCCTGCTCTCGGCGGCCGGCGCGATCAAGCTCTTGCTGCCATAGCGCGGCTTCGTCACCGCACGATGTAGTAGACGGCCAGCACCGTGCCGTAGGTGACCACCGCGGCGCGCAGCACACCGGGTTTGATCTTGTTCACGAGCTTCCCACCGGCGAGTCCGCCGACCAGGCTGGCCGGTGCCATCACCGCGGCAAGGCTCCAGATGACGTGACCCGACCCGGCGAAGAAGCATGCCGCGACGACGTTGATCACGAGCGCCAACACCTGCTTGAGGGCGTTCAGTCGGGGAAGCGACTCGTCGATCACCAGGCCGAGGACGGCCAACAGGGCGATGCCCAGCCCCGCACCGAAGTAGCCGCCGTAAATCGAGATGACGAACGTCGAGGAGACCGCGATCGCACTTGGCGCGCCATGGGGCCGCGTCCCGATCCCCAGCCACTTGCGGATGAGGTTCTGACCACCGAGCAGGGCGCACGCGAGCAGGATCAACCATGGCACCAACTTGGTGAACGCGGCCTCGCCCGTGGCCAGCAGCAACACCGACCCGGTGAGCCCCCCGAGGCCGGCGGCGATCGACAGTCGCACGAGTCGCGATCGCTGCCCCGGCAGCTGCGACCGTTGCGCCACCGCCCCACCGAAGTACCCGGGGCACAGCGCAACCGTGTTGGTCACGTTGGCGCTGACCCGGCCCGCACCGAGGGCGATCAGCGTGGGGAAGGAGATCAGCGTTCCACCGCCGGCGATCGCGTTGACGCCGCCAGCGCCGGCCGCGGCAACCGCCGCGATCAGGTGATCGGCAACGGAGAACGCCATCACAGCGATGCACCGTCGAAGAACGCAGAGGCCCGCTCGCCGATCAACACCGCTGTGGCGGCAGGCCCACGCGACGGCGCCGTGGGCAACACCGAGGTGTCGACCACCCGCAAGCCTTCGACGCCGCGCACGCGACAGTATTGATCGACGACCGCCATGGGATCCGCATCCGGGCCCATCGGCGCACTCGAGCAGAGGTGGACCGCCGTCGTGATGTGGTGCGTGATCCATTCGTCGAGATCCGCAGTCCGAGGCGGCGACGTGCGGCGCACGCCGAGGCCGCGCATCTCCGGCGAATCGATGATCGAGATGCCGATCTCGGCGAGGGCTCGGAGACGCCGCCGATCGATGTCGGATTCGAGCGAGTGGTAGTTGATCGATGGCTGCTGCCGGGGATCGGCCGACGACAGCGTGACCTCGACGGCGCTGACGGCTCGGTACAGCAGCATGCCGACCACCAGTTCGGTCGCCGACGCGCCTGAGCCGGGAACCAGTTCGGCCATCGGAGCAAGGTACGGCATCAGCCCGACAGGTGCGCCATCGACCACCGTGTCGAGCCCGACCTCGACGACCCCGGCTTCCGGATCTCGTGGCAGTGGCTCCGTGGCCTCGAAGCCGATGAAGAGTTGCGGGTGATCGCGGCACCGAGCCCCGACACCCGGGTGGTCGACCACGACCTCAATGCCATGGCGTCGCAGCTGCACTGCGGGCCCGATGCCCGACAGCATCAACAGCTGCGGCGACATCACGGCGCCGGCGCACAACACGATCTCACGACCGTGGAACGTCTCGATGCGACCCGAGCGTTCGACCTCGATCGAAACGGCGCGCCCACCGTTGATCACCACGCGACGCACGCTGACATCACTCTCGATCGTGAGGTTGGCCCGGTCGCGGTGTGGCGTCACGTAGGCGAGCGCGGCATTGATGCGTGCTCCGCCGACGACGTTGCGCGGCAGGCGGCCGCACCCGGACGGGCCCGACGCGTTCTTGTCGGGCTCGTCGGGGTACCCGAGACCCGCAGATGCCGCAGCAAAGGCGCGGCTCAGCGGATGCAGCGCCTCTGCGGGTACCCGGGCAACCGGCATCGGGCCGGCGCTTCCGTGGTACGGACCATCGGGGAAATCGAGGTCGTGCTCGAGTCGCTGGAGGAACGGCACGACCTTGGCAAAGGCCCATTCGTCGTTGCCGAGCGCGGCCCAGGCATTGAAGTCGTCGACCGTGGCGCGCACGAACACGCCGCCGTTCACGGTGCTCGATCCACCCATCACCTTGCCGCGCGGCACCGACACGACCTTCGACTCGGTCAACCGGGCATCGAACGACCAGTTGGCGACGTGCCCGGCGACCGCACCTGCCATCGCCGACGCATCGAGCAGCTCCGCCGGCGCGCCGCGCGTGGCCAGTTCACTGCCGGCTTCCACCAGCAGCACCGACCGATCGGCGTGCTCGCTGAGCCGCGCTGCCAGGGCGCACCCGGCCGAGCCGGCGCCGACGATCACGACGTCGTAGTGGTTCACGCCAACCCGATCCTACGCACGGGCCGCTGCACCAGCCGGCCCGAGAACGCGAGGGACCGCGTCGGGTCGCTGCCTCAGCCCGCAGTGGACGCGGGCGCCACTGCCGGTTCTGCCGTCGACTTGCGCTTGCGCACCTTGATGACGGCCTCGCGGCTGGCAAGCGACACCGCCGCGAGCAACGATGCCCCGCTGAAGAGCGGCTTGATCCAGTTCGTGTTGCTGGAGAAGGTGAGCTCGATCCCCTTGATGCCCCAGGCGAGCGCAAGGAGCGCGATCATCGTTCCCCAGACGTTCGCGCGGCCCTTCAACTGCGAGGCGCCGAAGAACACGGCGGCGATCGCCGGGATCAACAGTCCTGGGCCAATCGATTGCGAGTAGGTGCCGACCTTCCAGGAATACACGGTGCCGGCGAACCCAGCGATCATTCCCGAGACGACCAGCGAGCCCCAAACGAGGCGATCGGTGCGGATGCCGGCGAGGCGTGCAGCGTCGGGGTTGCCACCGGTCGCGAACATGTAGCGACCCACGGGCGTGTGCTCGAACACGTACCAGCAGACCAGCGCCAGGATCAGCAGGTAGTAGACGAACAACGGCAGGCCGAAGACTTCTTTGGAGCCGATCCGCTGGTACGACTTCTTGAACGCGCCGCTGATCGTCTGCTCCGACGTGTGCAGGATGAACGCGGTGATCACCTGACTCATTCCAAGCGTCGCGATGAAGCTGTTGACGCGCAGCTTGACGACGATGAAACCGGTGATGAACCCGGCGACGCCACAGGCGACCAGACCGAGCAGCATGCCGAGCACCTGCGGGGTCGAGGTGTTCTTGGCCATGTAGTTGCTGATCACCAGCGACATCGACATCATCGAGCCGATCGACAGGTCGTAGGTGCCCGTGGTCAGAGGAATGAGGAAGGCGAGCGCCAGCACACCGAAGATCACGTTCTCGATGACCACCGACTTGACCGACGTCCAGGTGAAGAGGGTCTCCGGGCGGGCGATGCCGAACACCAACGTGAAGAACCCGAGCAGATAGAGAGCGCTGTACTTGTGGAGGCCAAGTCGTTGGATCATGAGTCGCTCCGTGTCGTTTGCAATTGGGTGTGTTCGATGCGCTCCGCCGTGATTTCGTCGCCGCGGAGGGTAGCCGCGATGCGTCCGCCGATCAGCACGATGACGCGGTGGCAGAGCCGCACCAGCTCCTCGGTGTCGGTCGAGGCAACGACCGTCGCGACGCCTTCCGCCGTGGCGTGATCGACCAAGGTGTGGATCTGCTCCTTGGCGCCGACGTCGATGCCTTGGGTCGGCTCGTTGAGCAACAGCAGCTTCGGACTGAGACGCAACGCCTTGCCGAACATCACCTTCTGCTGGTTTCCACCGCTGAGCGAGGTGATGAGGGCCTCCGACGACTTGGTCTTGATCGACAACCGCTCGATCCAACCGCGCGTCTCGGAGATCTCGCGCCGGTGGCGCAGACGGCCGCCCACGAAGTGCGGGGACAAGTCGCACAGTGTGAGGTTCTCGCGGACCGACATGTTGGAGACCGTCCCCTTCACCCCTCGGTCGGCGGGCACGAACGCCGCACCAGCGCCGAGAGCGGAGCGCGGTTCGTAGTTGGCGACCTCGACCGCGCACACCGTGACGTCGCCATCGAGTCGGGGCATCTGGCCGGCAATGAGCTCGAGCACGTGTTCGCGGCCCGACCCGGTGATGCCGGCGAGGCCGACGATCTCGCCTTCGTAGACGTCGAGATCAATGCCGTGCACGTTGCCGCCGCGCAGGTCGCGCACGACGAGAACGGGGTTGCCGTTGATGGTGGGCAGCGAGGCGGCCCCGGCGTCGATGCGGTGGCCGACGATGAGCTCGATGAGCTTGTCGTGATCGAGCTCCGACACCGGCACGGTGGCGATGTGATGGGCATCGCGCAACACCGTGACCTCTTCCGCCAACTCGAAGACCTCGTCGAGGTGGTGCGACACGTACAAGATGGACGTGCCAGCAGCCTTCAAGCGGTGGATCACCTCGAACAGACGATGCACGTCGGCACCGGGCAGCGTCGCTGTCGGCTCGTCGAGGATGAGGAGGCCCCCATCTTTCAACCCGACCAGGGCGCGGGCAATGGCGACCGCCGTCTTCTGCGACGGGGGTAGCGCCGAGACCGGTGCGTTGACGTCGACGTCCGCGAGGCCGAGGAACGACATCGCCTCGCGCGCCCGGTGGACCTCGGCCTTCCACATGATGCGACGAGCCGGGCCGGTGCGGTACCCGTTGGTGAGGGCCAGGTTCTCGACGGTGCTGAGCGAGCCCACGAGGCCGAGGTCCTGGTGGACGAAACGAATGCCGGCGTTGGCAGCCGATGCGCCATCGCCGAGCGTGAGCGGCTCGCCGTTGGCCCATGCCTCGGCACCGGGGTCGGGTTGGTGATAGCCGGCGAGCACCTTGATGAGGGTCGACTTACCGGATCCGTTCTGGCCGACCAGCGCGTGGACCTCGCCGTGCTTCACCGCGAGGCCGACGTCGACCAGCGCAGCTTGCCCCGGAAATGTCTTCGACAGGTGTTCGATTCGTAACGTGTCGGCCACGTGCTTCTCCCCCCAAGCAACCGTGCGACGACGGTCGCCAGCAAGCCCGTCGGCAGATTAGCAATTTATTTGAGGTCCAAGTAAAGTTTCCAGGACCACCCGTTATGCGGGGTGGCTCGCTATCACCCCGGGGGGGAAAATGACCAAATTCAGATCGCTGCTTGTCGTGTTGGCATGTGGCACCATCGTTGCCACTGCCTGCGGAAGCGACAGCAAGAGCAGCAGCACCACAGCCGCCGGAGCCGCCTCGGCAACGACAGCGGCAGGGGCTGGTACCGACACCACGCCCGCCGCTTCGGCGACCACGGCTGCGGCAGGTGGCGACGCCGGGTTGGCTGCGGCCCAGGCCGACGTCGACAAGTTCAGCAAGTTCGATGGCGCCATCGGCGTGACCATCCCACTCACCAAGAAGCCTGACAAGAAGACGATCGCCTGGTTGGAATGCGATGTCCCCACCTGCGCGGCGTACATCACGCCCGGTTTCAAGAACGCCACGGCTGCACTCGGATGGGATCTCAAGATCATCCCGATGAAGAGCACCGATCCAGGTCCCGCCTTCCAACAGGCCATCGACGCCAAGGTCGACTTCATCGCCAGCACAGGTCTGGCCACCGCCCAGTACCAGCCGCAACTCGACGCGGCCAAGGCTGCAGGCATTGGAGTGCTCAGTTGCTACGGCACCGATGATCCGAGCGCCGATTCGGGTTTGCTCATGCAGTGCGGAGACGAGTCGTTCGTCCAGAACAGCGGACCGGTGATGGCCGACTGGGCGATCGTGGACTCGAAGGGCACGGCCAACATGCTCATCGTCAGCATCCCCGACTTCCCAGTGCTGGTCTCCGAGACCGATGCGGTCAAGGCACAGATCACGAAGAACTGCTCGGGCTGCAAGGTCACCGAACTCGACGTCACGCTCCAGGACCTCATCGGTGGCACGGTCCCAGCTTCCATCGTGTCGAAGCTGCAGGCCAACCCCGACGTGAACTACGTGTACTACTCCTTCGGCGACTTGCCCGGTGGCGTGACCGCCGCACTGCAGTCGGCGGGCCTCGACAAGAAGGTCACCCAATTCGGCCAGGACTTCAGCACGATCGATCTCGACGAGATCGTCGCCGGCACGATGGGCCCATGGGCAGCCGACCCGAAGGGTTACGCCGGCTGGCTGATGACAGACGCTGCCGCACGCTTGAGCCTCGGCATGACCCTCGACGAGGAGCGCGCCGCGGCTGTGTTGCCGACGGTCATCATCAGCGACCCGGCCGAAGCCAAGACGCTGAGCGCTGGTGGCGGCGACTGGATGCCACCGGGGGCCGAGGATGCCTTCAAGAAGCTGTGGGGCGTCTGAGCTGACGCTCTCGGGTGACCCTGTCACCCGCTGATTCCTCCACACTGGCCGGCACCGGGGCAACCTGGCGCCGGCCAGTGTCGCGTCCGGGCTTCGATCGCTATCGCTCGAGGTGCATCGCCGGGTGCCCGAAGAACTGAAACGCGACGAGCGTCGACGAGTTGGGGTCGGCTCCGGTTCCGAAGGCCGCGCGCTCGGCGCGAACGATCTCGGCAATGGAGTCGCCGTCGAATGCCTTGGTGTAGAACCGCTCGGCCAATGCACTGGCCACCGCGTCGTCGATCGACCACAGCGGCGCCACGACCGCGGACGCCCCAGCGAACAGGAACGACTCGGCCAGACCGGCGTAGTCACCGAGCGTCTCTTGCCCGGTGCCGACCTGACACGCATTGAGGAACACGAGTGGGGCATGCGCCAGCGAGCCACCCTTCACGACCAGCGGATCGATCACGTCGCCGTCGACCAGCATCAGACCCTGCTTGGCAGAGCCGGGGTCGTACTTGCCGTGGAGCGAGAAGTGCAACACCTCGGCGGCCGGATTGCCCAGCAGGCACCCGACGACCTTGTCGGTGATGGCATCGACGCCGATGGCGTGGTACCGCTCGACGAGCATGGCGGCCTCCGCCTCAGCGTGTTCGAGGCGGCTCCACCCCGGCGCCTCGTAGCGGCCACTGATCACAATCATCCCGTCCACATGCACCAACCTCGGTGGCGGTAGCGACGGACGATCCGTGGCCAAAACCCATCGGCCGATGGTCACTTGGGCCCCCAGGAACCCGATGATCGCCGGATCGATCGGCGACGGCATCGTCGCCAACTCCCACGGCACGTACGCCTCCTCCGACAGCAGGAGAACGGTCGGTCGGCGTGGAGCAACCGCCGCGATCACTGTCGTCAGCGCGGCCCACATCTCGTCGGGGATCTTCGAGGTGATCGTCAGCCCGATGCCGTGCAGGCCGAGCGCGAGCGTCGGGCGACCCTCGTGAGCTGCGATGGTCGAGATCACGGTGCGCGCAAACGCGTCGGGGTTGTCACCGATCGATGTGGTGCCCTGCTCGACCAAGCTGGCATGCGGCGATTCGAACGTCCACAGCAGCCGGCCGACCTCGCTGCCGCGCAGGATCCGCACCGTGAGATCGGGCGGCTCATCAGCGACGGGCACGCCGAGCGAACCGGCCGCAACAGGCAGCGGAGGAGGCAGTGCGGCGCCAGGTGTGAGGCTGTCGAGCACGCGCACGGGGCGGATCCCCAAGCCCATCGTCTGGCTGTCGACCGAGTACAACACGTTGATCTCGTGCACCTGGTTGTCGGATGCGGGCGGCGCGACGAGGTGGAACACGACGAACGGATACGGCTCGGCGACGGAGACCAGCATCGTCTTGCGCCACGTCTCACCGGGCGCGAGGTCGAAGCCGTCGGCGACCACATGAGCCGTCAATTCGTAGTCGCCCACGCTCGATGGTGGGCGGACCAGGGCCGGGCCGACCACGCCGCGGACTTGCGTGGACGACAGACCGACGGTGAGATCGAACGGGGTGCCGGCCAGCACGGTGTCGTCACACTCGATCCGCGCGAACGCCCGTCGGGGCGGGTCGGGTGGTGGCTCGGCGCCGCTCGGTTCGGCGTGACCCGGCGGTTCGGCGTGGCTCCACCCGGTCTCACCGGGCGGCACGGGCGACGATGTCGGAGTCGAGGGCGGCGCTGGCGGCGCAACCGGGGGCGACGGTACCTGAGCAGGTGGCGACGGTGGAGCAGCGGGAGGCGATGG
>JAYVOI010000196.1:0-22439 GCA_043758005.1 Ilumatobacteraceae bacterium | reverse complement strand
CCCGCCGCGGCGAGCGCGAGCAGTTCTTCGTACTTCCAGAAGAACCCGAAACACGCGCAGATCACCGAGCCGATCGTGACGCCGAGCCCGGTGCGTGTCAGCACGTCGTCATCCCTCGCGGTGGCGGGGAACTGCGATGTCGTCGACGATTTCGGCCAGCACCTGCTCGCTACGCACGCCGCGCAACTCCGCTTCGGAGCTCAACGAGATGCGGTGGCCGAACACTGGCTCGATCAACGTCTTGATGTCGTCGGGTGTGACGTATCCCCGCTGTTCCGACGCTGCATAGGCTTTGGCGACCCGCATCAACGACAGTGTTCCACGGGTGGAGACGCCGAGTCGCAGGTCGGGGTGCCCGCGCGTGGCGTTGGCCAGGCGGACGATGTAGTCGTTGATGCTGTGCACGACCTCGATCTGCTCGATCGCGGCAATCAGCTGCTCGAGTTGCGTTGCGTTGGTCACCGCTGGCACGCCACGGTCGCGGTTCTCACGGCGGTACGACTCGAGCACCGTGACCTCGGTGACCTGATCGGCGTAACCCAGTGACAGCTTCATCGCGAACCGGTCGAGTTGCACTTCGGGCAGCGGGAAGGTGCCGTGGAAGTCACGAGGGTTCTGCGTGGCGATCACGAAGAACGGTCGCGGAACGAGGTGGGGCACACCGTCGGCCGTGACCTGGCGCTCCTCCATCACTTCGAGGAGCGCGGACTGGGTCTTCGGGCTGGCTCGGTTGATCTCGTCGCCGATCAGCACGTTGGTGAAGACCGGGCCCTGACGGAAGGAGAACGACGACGTGCGCTGGTCGAACACCATCACGCCCGTGACATCGCTCGGCAGCAAGTCGGGTGTGAACTGCACACGCTTCCACGACCCGGCGATCGACCCGGCAATGGCCTTGGCCATCGAGGTCTTGCCGGTGCCCGGGACATCGTCGATCAGCAGATGGCCCTCGGTCAACAGGCAGCACAAGGCCAGCCGAATCGACTCGGCCTTGCCGCGCACGATACTTTCGACGTTGTCGATCAAAGCGTGGAATACGCTGGCTACCTGGTCCGCCATGGCCGGTGATGCTATCGCTCATCTATCCTGGGTGCGGGTACTCCCCCATTGCGAAGGTCAGAACTTGACGTTGTCTTGAATTTTGAGGTTATCCCGTGGACCTGTCGTACCGATAACGAGATCATGAGGCCCGTGTCCGTCCCCGAGCCCTCCTCCTTCCTACGGCCGCGCCCCGCCACATGGACCTGATCGTCTCCACACCCCAGGGCGAGGCCGAGATCTCGGTCAACGCCGTCCACGAGTCGGTCACCGTCGGCGATCTGCTGATCCGCGTGCTCAGTTCCGTTCCACCGAACCTCGTGTACATCGACGGTCGACCGATCCCGACCGGCACCCTGATCGGCGCCGCAGGCCTGGTCACCGGGTCGGTGATCGAGACAGCAGGGCCTGTCGAGCGGGTGGGCGACACCGAGATCACCCTCGTGCAGGCAGCGGGAGAAGGCGGCGGCAACCGCAGGCCCCTGGAACCTGGGCGCTACGCCCTCGGCACGGCGCGACGGGCCAACGTCGCACCGCTGACCTTCAACCAGGTGCTGGTGCCGCGCTGCGAGGTCGTCGTCGAGCATTCCGGCCGCGTCATCGTCGTAGCCAACCAGGGCGACCTCGACGGCCATGTCGCGGCCCATCCGGCGCAATGGGAGCAGCAACGACTGCGCATCGGGCACCGGGTCTTTCGGCTCGACGGTGCGATTCACGACCGTGCCACGTCGCTGCAGGCGACCGCGCTGGGGCAGCTCAACTTCGTTCGAGCACCACGCGACGAATCCGTGGTCGATCCCGAGCCGGCGGGTCGAGCACGAAACGGCGCCCGGCGGCGCGGCCGGCGCGGCCCCCGCGTCGAGCCGGCCGAGCAGCCGACCATCACCTCCACCGACCCGGTCCGGGTGGCCTACGACGCCGAGCTCGAGAGCATCCGCCGCACGCACCTCGACCTGGCCGAGGTCATTCGACGCGCCACCCAATTGTCCGAACACCTCTGGGAGCGCCGGCCGGCCGACGACGATGCGTTCATCTTCAGCGTCGGCCTGGCCGATCAGCGGTGGTCGCCCGAAGATGCCGGCAACGCCGATCGCCGAGATCTGGCGCTGCTGCCATCGGTGCCGGTCCTCGTCGATCTCGTCAACCAGCGCGGCATCGGGTTCGCCAGCACGCCACCGCAGGCCCGCGCTGCAGCGCGAGCGCTCGTGATGCAGGCCTGTGTGGCCCACAGCCCGGCCGATCTCGACGTCGTCGTGCTGGCCACACCCGCCGGTGCGGCACGGTGGGAGTGGATCAAGTGGTTGCCGCACGCACGCGGGTCACACGGTGTGCAGTTGCTCAGCGACGACGAAGCGATCACCGACTGGGTGAACTCGCAACGCACGCTGACCACGGTCGTCGCCTCGATCCAGTCGCTCGGGCGGCCGATCACGCCAAGCCGCCTGACACTTGCGGTCATCGACGATCCGGGGCTGTGGCGCGGTCGGGCAGCGATGCTGCGCGGCTTGTTCGCCGAAGCACAGCTGCCTGTTCGTTTCGTGGCGATCACCGATCGCGCCGACGACGTGCCGGCGGTCTGCACGACGGTCGTGCGCATCGAAGCCAATGGCGCTGCAGAAGTCGACTACCCGATCAGCGGTCCGACGGTCACCGATGTCGTCCCGTTCGTGCTCGAGCACGACGTTGCGGTCACCGCGGCTCGCAAGCTGAGCCCGATCGAGGACCACACCGCGCAATTGGCCACCAAGGCCGTGCTGCCACCCACCGTCTCGCTGGCCTCGCTGATCGACCCGGACGGGCTCGACGCCGACCGCATGGGCGACCGCTGGGTCGCCGGCCACAGGAGTCGCCGGTTGCACGCTCCGATCGGCGTCGGCCAGTCCGGCCCGATCGAGCTCGACCTGGCCGAAGATGGGCCGCACGTGTTGATCGTCGGTGCCCAGCGCTCCGGCAAGTCGGATGTGATGCGAACGATCGTGGCGTCACTGATCGCCGGCAACGACCCCTCGATGGTCAACATCATCAGCGTCGAGCCATCCGATGGCACGACGTTCGGATCGTTCGCCGGCGTCGATCATGTGGTCGGCTCCGTCGACACCTTCGATGAGCACGGGGGCGTCCGGCTGCTGCGCGCCCTGCAGTCCGAGGTCAACCGCAGGGCGCGCGTGCTTTCGGAGCACCACGCCGTCAGCCTCGCCGACTACTACTCCAAGCAGCCTCCCGGTGCGGATCGCGAGCCGGCGCAGTGGCGCGGCACGGATCGGCCGGCAACCGACGACGTCATCGACGAGGCGACCATCGACAGCGATGCGCCGTCGGCACCGCGTGTGGTCTTCGCCGACGACGGCCCGCCGTCGATCCCCCGCCTCGTCATCGCTGTCGACGATGCCGACGACGTGATGATGCGGCACGCCGCGTTCCTCCCGCAGCTGATCGATCTGGCCGACCGCTCGCGCCACCTGGGGATCCATCTGCTCGTGGCGGCCGAGCAACTGTCGCGATCGATCGAGCACACCCTGAAGTCGTTCGCCAACATCCGCATCGGGTTGCGGATGAACGATCCCGCTGAGGCGATGGCGCTGATGGGGAACCGCGAGCCGGTGCAGATCTCGCTGCACACCCCCGGCCGTGGTGCGATCCGGATCGGCGACGGTGCCGCGCACGCCGTGCAGTTCGCCTCCGCCGCGGCTGCGTCGGGCGACCTGATGGAGATCACGCCGTTCATCCTCGCCCGCGATCTGAACTCGGCCGAGCGCAAGATCAGCGTGAGGCCGGCCGCGGCCACGATCGAGGCCCCGCGTGAGGGTGGGCTACGGCACCTGCTCGCCGTGGTCGGCGATGCGTCGCAACGCGTGGTCAGCAGTCGCCGCCAGATCCTGCGCCCGGATCTGCCCACCAAGCTGCCCTACGAGCAGATCTCCTCGCCCCGGGCCAGCTCGTCGGATGCGGACGGCGCGGCCTTTGCGCTCAGCGACCTTCCCGACGATCACATCCAGAACGCCCGGCGCTGGAATCCGGCGCACGACGGGAACCTGCTGATCATCGGTGGCTCTCCCGCCGAGCGATCCAGCGCGCTCGCCACGTTGTGTGTCGCCGGCACCGATCGCCTGCCACCGGATCGGCTGTGCTGCTACGTGATCGACTGCGCACCCGGGCAATCGATCGACGCGCTCGGCCCACTCGAATCACTGGCCGCCTGCGGTGCCGTTGCCTCCACTGACGATCCCGATCGCATCCTGCGCGTCTTGGTGCGGGTGTCCGACGCGCTCGAAGATCGGGCGACGCGCGATCACACCTCGTCGGAGGCGCATATCGTCCTCGTGGTGAACGACGTCGGATCGCTGCTGCGCACGCTGGAGCTCGGTGGCGAGTTCGAACAGGGTCGCGACATGCTCGAGCGCATCGTCAGCAACGGCCCCCTTCACAGCATCACCACGTTGATGAGCTCGGCCAGCGAGAGCGCGGCTCCGGCGCGGATGCTCGGCCAGTTCCAGCAACGCATCATCTTGCACCTCGATGACCGCAGTGCGTACCGCACGTTGGGCATCGACCCAGGCCGCATCCCCGTCCAAGCCCCCGGGCGCGCCATCACCCTGCCCGATCTGGTGGAGGTCCAGATCGGATCGATCGCCGACCTGAGCGTGGCGGTCGAGCAGCGGCTCGATCGCCAGGTCACCGAGGAAGGCCCGGCAGGCGTTCCCCGCACGCCCGATTCGGTGACACTGGCAGACGTCGCTGCATCCGCCGAACACCGTGACGGGAACTGGCTGCTGCCGGTAGGGGTCGACACACGGTCACTGCAACCGGCCCTGCTGCACCTGCAGGCGCCCGGCGCTGCGCTGGTGCTGGGCGACGCGGGCACCGGCAAATCGACCATGCTGACGAATCTGGCGCGATGCGCATTGGGCATCGGTGCAGGCGTCGACATCCACGCGATTGCTTCGACATGGAGCTCGTTGCTCCTGCTGCCCCGGCTCACCAGTGCGACAACCCTGGCCGGCATCGACAAGTGGGCGGCAGAGTTCTTTGCGACGACCGAGCGCGATCGACTGGTGCTCGTCGACGACGCCGATCGGCTCGAGGGCGAGGTCTTCGAACGGCTCGCCGCGATGAGCGATCCCCGCCTGGTGGTGATCGTCGCCGGGCGCACCCGTGATCTGGAGATCCCCACCCACTGGACTGCACCGTTGCGGCGCTCGCGAGCCGCCGTGATCCTGCGGCCGCTGGCTGGTGACGGTGCCATGTTCGGCCTCCACCTGCGCGTCACGTCGTCGCATCCGGGCATGGGCCGCGGGCTGTTGATCGACGACGATCGCACGACTCCGGTGCTGCTGGCCGGGCCCGTCGACGACACCGAAGCCAAGGGCGAGGCACGGTCATGATGCGACGCGGCGACGGCATCGGCATCGAGGTCCTGCCCGACGCGTTGCGCGGCGTGCGCCTGCAACAAGATGCCCCCGGCCGTGTCGCCAAGGTTGCCGGAGTCGCCTGCGACACCACGAACGACCTCTTGCTGCTCGATGGCCTGACCCGGCTGCGCAGCCTGCTCGACGAGGCCGGCCAGCCGACCCGGGTGTGCATGTGGCGCCACGACTCGTACATCCAGTCGCTCGACATCACCGGGTGGAGCACGACCGAGCTGAACCTGCACCGATCGAAGCTCACCGATGTGTCGGCCACGATCGAGATGGCCTCCAGCGCCCGGCGGCTGCTGGCCCACCTGCAGACCGACATGATCCGTCACCGGCGCGTCGAGCGCTTCGTGCGCCAGGCCGGGTTCGACCTCGAGTCGATCGAACCGACGCCGATCGCCATCGCCCGCCTGGTGCCCGCCTACACGATGCGCCTCATCGGCAGTCGCGGCGACGCCCAATCATGGATCGCCGTCGTGCACGATCACCTCGTGCTGGCTGCCGCGCCGGTCACCGACGACCGGTACGACACACGCCGCAGTGAACTGCTGGCAACCAGTTGGTCCTCGTCGATCGAGGAGCTGCGCGAACGACTCCTCGATCCCGGGCAGCTGGCGGCCACACTCAACCAGCCGGCCGGCATCGCCGTGTCGCTGGGATTGAGCCTGGTGGGCGACGCCTATCCCGAGTTCCCCGACACGCACCCCGCGTGGGGACCACGACTCGCCGGCGCCCTGGGCTCAGCCGTTGCCGCAGCAGGCCTGGCCGGCCGCGTGCACCAGGTTCAGCCGCTCGTCGCGCCCCACGCATTCAGCGATGACGGTGGCGTGTGGGTGATCGAACGGGTCGGCGATGTGGCGCCGGCCTCGCAAGTCCCCGCAGCGCGCAAGCGTTGGCGACGACCCGCCGAGGGCTCGCTGCGCTGACGGCATTGCCGGTCGCCCGGCATGCACGTTGCTACTGGGTGCTGACTGCCTCGGCGACGATCTCGTGAACGAGGTCACCGGTCAACTCGTCGTGCTCGCACAGCGCGTCGGCGACTGCCAGCAACGCGACGCGGTGCTCCAGCAACATGCACGCCGAACGATCGGCCGCCTTGTTCATGATGTCGTCGGCCTGCACCCGTGAGCGCTCGTCGGCCATGACCTTGGCGGTCATGTTGCCGGCCATGGGCATCTCGGCGGCCTCGAGGCTGAGCAAGCTGTCGCCCGCACCGACGAGGCCGATCAACTGGGCAGCGATGTTGGTGGCGGCCGCCAGATCGGAGGCGATGCCGGTCGACGCCTCGCCGTACTCCTGGATCTCGGCGGCCCGCCCGGCCAGGGCGACCACGATGAGGTCGCGGAGCTCGGACGGCGTGCGCAGATGCCGCTCCTCGCCGTCGTCGTGAGCGACGAGCCCGAGCGAGGCCGATCGACGAAGGATCGAGGCGACGCGCACATCGCGACCGACCAGGACGGCGATCACGGCGTGCCCTGCCTCGTGGATCGCGATCCGGCGACGCTCGTCGGGCTGGTAGCCGACATCTTGGGCGAGGCCGACTTCGACGATCATCTGCGCTTCGACGAGGTCCTCGATCGACAGCGACTTGCGCCCGCCGCGCAGCGAGATGATGAGCGCCTCGTCGAGCAGCCGCTCGATGCGGACAGGGCTGTATCCCGCTGTGCGATCGGCGATGATCACCGCGTTGACCGACGGATCGTGCGACTTCTTGGCCAAGTAGTAGTTGGCGATGGCGATGCGGTCGGTGCGCGGCGGAAGGTCGAAGTGGATCGTGCGGTCGAAGCGGCCGGGGCGCATCAGAGCCGGATCGAGCCCGTCGGCGCGGTTGGTCGCAGCAAAGACGAGCACGTTGGCCGGCTTGATCTTCGGGCGCGAGATGGCCCGCGCCGGGGGCAGGAGCAGGTTGACGCGGTCGATGATCTTGCTCGTGAACTTGTCCCAGCCGGTCGGCAGGTCGAAGCTCTGCATCTGCACCAGCAACTCGTTGACGATGCCCGCTGCACCCTCGCGCATGCCGCCGTGACCCATGCCGGAACGGGCCATGCCGATGGCGTCGAACTCTTCGATGAAGCCGATCGCGCCGCCCTCGGCGCGGGCCGCGTTGCGCAGTGCCTTGAAGAACTGGCGGATCTTGCGATTCGTCATGCCGTAGAAGTGCGATTGGAACTCGCTGGCCGACACGAACAGGAACGGGACCTCGGCCTCGGCGGCGATGGCTTTGGCGAGGTAGGTCTTGCCGGTGCCGGGGGCGCCTTCGAACAACACGCCGCGACGCGGTGATCCGCCCATCTCCTCGGCGAAGGTCTCGTGGTTGAGGAACAGGTTGAGCGTGTCGATGGCCTCGCGCCGCGTTGCATCGGCGCCGACGACGTCGGCAAGGCGGATGTCGGAGTCGGACGGCCGCAACATGGTGTGCGGCGACTTCCCCGACGCCATCATCGGGATCATCATCATCGCGGTGATGAGGATCAGCATCACACCGAGGAGGGCCAGCTCCGGGCTGTTGCGGATCAGCGAGGGCACGCCGAGGTGGACCGGGTCGCCACTGAGCTGGCGGTACCAGAACCATGCCAGCGGCACGCTGCAGAACACGACGATGCGGAACAGTCGCTGCTGGCGCTTCCGCTCCCGGTTGACACTGGCGTTGATCTGGCGGCCGCGCAACAATGCCCCGTATTGCATCTGTGTGATGTCCATCAAACCGACCCCCGTGTTGTCGTCATTCGCCAATGCGGTGACAGTACATGCTCGACACAGAGTGTGCAAATGGCTCACGCTGAGTGGTCATGTGGTCAACCAGCAGCTATACCGATTGACGACTTCTTGACGTTCACCACGGTGCGATACAGCCGTTGAGCTGGGGCTATTCGTCTGACGACGGTGGCCGTCTGGTCTGCTTGCGTTGGGCCACGTGGCGCTTGCCGGCCAGGCGCTTGCGCACCGCCGAGGCCGATGGCCGGGTCGCCCGGCGAGGCGGCGGCGGCGGTTTGGCTGCCTCGTCGAGTCGCTCCAACGCGGCAGCCCAGGCGGTTGCCCGGTTGCGGAACTGCGACCGCGATCCAGCCGACGACGCGGTGATCACGGGCCCGGCCGCGGCCAACACCCGGTCGCGGATCGCCGCGCTGAGACCTGCCTCGTCGATGTCGATGGTGACGGTGACCGCGGTATCGGAGGTGTTGGCGTGCTGGCCGCCGGGCCCTCCCGAACGCGTCGCAACCCACGACACGGCATCCGCCGCGACACGCAGGCCGCGCGGGGTTCGGTACACGCCATCGACCGGTTCCACGGGTCCAGTGTGGCAGTCGCGGTCTGGCGGCGAATCGTCATCGGGATTAGCGTCCGAAGAGTGAACCCCTGGGAACAATTGCTCGCGGGAATTGACCTTCCCTTCCATCCCGACCTGTCCGTGCCCTCGCTCACCGAGGTCGTGCTGCCGATCCCGCATCCCGAGGCGATTGCTGACGTCGAGGCCACTGCACACCAGCAGGTCGTCGAACGGCTGGCGAGCTCGGTGACCAATGGCATGACCGTGGCCGTCGGCGCCGGCAGTCGCGGGTTGGTCGAACGAGTCGCGGTGCTGCGCGGCGCCATCAGCGGCCTGCGCGCACTCGGTGCGGCGCCGTTCGTCGTGCCGGCGATGGGCAGCCACGGTGGCGCCACGGCCGAGGGCCAACGATCGATGCTGGAGACCCTCGGGATGACCGAGGAGGCGATCGACTGCGAGATCCGGGCGACCATGGAGACCATCGAGGTCGCCCGCACGCACGATGGCATGCCGCTGTACCTCGATCGCCATGCGGCCGGCGCCGACCGGATCATGCCAGTCAATCGGATCAAGCCGCACACGTGCTTCAAGGGCCCGATCGAGAGCGGGCTCACCAAGATGGCCGTCGTCGGATTCGGCAAGCAACCCGGTGCCGCGCAGATCCACGCGTGCGGTCCGATCGAGATGCGCAACCGGTTGCTCAACGGCATCGCCGCGTTGAAGGGCACCGGTCGGCTGCTCGGTGGCGTCGGGACATTGGAGTCCGCAGACGGCCACGTGGTCGACGTGCGGGCGCTGACGGCCGACGAGGTCGGCGCCGACACCGAGATCAACCTCACGGACGAGGCTCGGGATCTCGTGCCACCGCTGCCGTTCCCCGTGATCGACGTGCTGATCATCGAACAAGGTGGAAAGGACATCAGCGGCACAACGATCGACCCCAACGTCACCGGACGGTTCTGGGTCCACGGGCTGCCGGATTCCGAGTCGCCGCGGGTCAGCACCATCGTGCTGCTGGGCATCACCGAGGCATCCGGTGGCAACGTGCTGGGGATCGGGTTCGCCGACTTCATCCCGGCGTCGGTCGCCGCGGGCATCAACTGGCAAAAGACCTATGTCAACTGCTTCACGGCCGGACCATCCGGCGTGCGGCGCAGTCGCATGCCGATGGTGCTGCCGACCGAGACCGACTGCATCAAGGCCGCACTCAGCATGTGCGGCAAGGCGGTCGACGAGCCGAAGTGCGTCGTGCGGATCCGCAGCACGTTGCACCTCACCCGGTGCTGGGTCAGCGAGCCGCTGCTGAGCCAACTCCCGGCTGGCTCCCAGATCATCGCCTGACCCGACGCCGCGCCCCTCGTCTCATCGGGCGCGATGTGAGTACGGGGACTACCGGAATCGCGCCCGACCAGCGTGTGCGGGCGCGATGTGAGTACGGGGACTACCGGAATCGCGCCCGACCGGGGTGGTGCGCGGGTCAGGTTCGGGTGGATTCGGCGGCGTCGAGTTGGGCACGGGTGAGCAGCGCTGTCATGGTCAGACCCTCTGCGGCGAGCGCCGACCCGTGATCGGGGCTGCGGTCGATCACGCAGACGACATGGTCGACCAGCGCGCCGAGCTCGCGCAACTGACGCGTCGAGATCACGACCTGGCCGCCGGTGGTGATCACGTCTTCGATCACGGTCACACGCTTGCCGGCGATCACCGCGCCCTCGGCGAACTGCGCGGTGCCGTACGTCTTGGCCTCCTTGCGCACGAACGCCGCCGGGATGCCCGTGCGCAGCGACAACGCCGTCGCAATCGGAACGCCACCGAGCTCCAACCCGGCCAGCACCTCGGTGCCGGATGGCAGCAGTGGCTCGAGCGCGGCCGCTATGTCGGCCAGCAGCATCGGGTCGGCCTCGAACCGATACTTGTCGAAGTACTCAGTGGCGATCTGGCCGGATCGCAGCGTGAAGGTGCCGGTGAGGCGGGCGATCGAATTGACCCGCGCGGCGAGGGACTCAAGAGACATGATCGCCAGTCTGTTCGCCGAGGTGACCGCGCATCAACACTTCCTGCGCAACGGTGGCCACGTGCACCCCGTCGGCGGCGAACACGTGCCCGATCGCCAGCCCCCTGCCACCGACGAAGTTGAGGCAGGTGAAGTCGTGCAGGTGCCATTCATCGGCGCGCAACGGGCGATGGAACCACACGGTGTGATCGAGGCTGGCAGTGAATCGGCCGGCGTCGGCGATCTCCGTCGCGGCGCGGGTGGAGTCGGTGGGCAGATCGTCGCTGAGATACGCCAACCAGCACCGGTGGAGCAGTTGATCGTCGCCGAGCGACTCGTTGACCTTCATCCACGCCAACGTTCGACCGGCACCGAGGCGGGCAACGGACGGCACCCACGTGCGCGGCACGAACCGTCGGTCCGCCGACGCGGTGAACGGCTCCGACACCAGGGAATCGGGCCCGGGGACCCCGGCGTCCATCTCCACCGTCTGCAGGTCGATCGACGGCTCCGGGCGTTGGAAGGATGCCTCGAGGTTGAGGATCGCTCCGATCGCCTGGCGGGCGATCACTCGACGTGTCGAGAAGCTGCGACCGTTGCGAATTCGATCGACTTCGAACCGAATCGGCTCGGTGTGATCGCCGCGACGAATGAAATATGAGCGCAACGAATGTACTTCCAGATCGGTGTCGACCGTGCTGGCTGCGGCACGCAAGGCCTGGGCCACGATCTGACCGCCATACAATCCGCCCCACGGATATCGCGGACCAATTCCTACGAAGGTGTCGGGGCCGTGTGACTCGAGATCGAACAGTCGGCTGGCATCCATCGCCGTGAGCGTAACTATTGAGTTTGCGAAATATGAAACTATGCTGGGCGTCATGGCAAAGCGAGGACCCAAAGGGCCGATGACGGATGAACACAAAGCAGCACTGGCAATGGGGCGCAACGAGGGCAATGCCGTGCGCAACTATCTCGAGGCGCTGCGCAACAACAAGCCCCGGCGCGGCCGGCGACGCACCCGTGAGTCGATCGCGGCCCGATTGGCCGCCATCGAAACCGAGTTGGAGGCCGCAGACCCGATGAACGAACTTCGGCTGCGCCAGGAGCGCCGCGACCTGCAGGCCGAACTGTCGTCGATCGGCGAGAAGGTCGACATCAGCGCCTTGGAAGAAGGGTTCGTCGCCGTGGGCAAGTCGTACAGCTTCCGCCAGGGCATCTCCTACGCGACCTGGCGAGAGATCGGCGTCGACGCGGCGGTGCTGAAGCGCGCCGGAATCGCCCGATCCGACTGATCGTTATTCGAGGGCGTCGACGGCAGTGAACACGGCGCCGCTGTGGTGCAACGAGCGCTGCAAATCGAAAGCGTCGTCGAGCAGGGTCGACGGCACCGTGACACGCGGATCGGCGTCCAACAGATCACGGAACGAACGTCGTTCGCGCCACGCTGTTGCCGCACTTTCCTGCACGATTCGATAGGCGTCGTCGCGCTCCAGGCCGCCCTGCACCAGGGCCAACAGCACGGGTTGGCTGAAGACCAGACCGAAACTGGCATCGAGATTGGCTCGCATGCGATCAGGAAAGACCTGCAGACCGGCGAGCAATCGTTGCATCCGGCGCAGCACGTAATATGCCATCAGCGAACTGTCCGGGAGCACGATTCGCTCCACTGAACTGTGTGAGATATCGCGCTCGTGCCACAAGGCAACGTCTTGCATTCCCGCTTGCAGGTTGCCGCGCAGCACTCGTGACAATCCCGTGATCGTCTCGGCGCTGATCGGGTTGCGCTTGTGGGGCATGGCACTGGAGCCCTTCTGGCCGGCCTTGAAGCCTTCCTGCACCTCACCGACCTCGGTGCGCTGCAGATGTCGCAACTCGACCGCGATCATCTCCATCGTCGACCCGACCGAGGCGCACGCCCACAGGTACTCGGCGTGCCGGTCGCGGGCGATCACCTGCGTCGCCGGTACGGGTGCCAGACTCAGGCGCTGACCGACGAAGGCCTCGATGGACGGATCGATGTTGGAATAGGTGCCGACGGCGCCGCTGAGCTTGCACACGGCGATCGACTGGCGCGCGGCGCGCAGTCGCGCCCGGTCGCGATCGATCTGCAACGCCCACAGCGCCACCTTGGCGCCGAAGGTCGTCGGCTCGGCGTGGATGCCGTGCGTGCGCCCGATCATCACCGTGTCGCGATGGGCCCGGGCGAGTTCGACCACGGTCGTCAGCAGCGCGGTCGACGACTCGATCAACAGGTCGGCGGCGTCCCGCAAGGCCCAGCACCACGCCGTGTCGACGACGTCACTCGACGTCAATCCGTAGTGGATCCAAGCCCCTGCGGGCTGGCCGATCGCCGCCTGCACTACATCGACGAACGCGGCCACGTCGTGATCGGTGATCGCCTCGCGATCGCTGACCGCTTGCACGAAGGCAGCGTCGGTCAGCGGCGCATTCACCCGGCACGTCGCAGCATCAGCTGCAGGCACCACGCCGAGAGCCGCCTGTGCCTCGGTCGCCAGGAGCTCGATCTCGAGATAGCGGCCGAATCGGGTGGTGTCGGAGAACACTGCTGCCATCTCCGGCAGCGAATACCGATCGATCACTGCCACTCCAGCACGGCGTCTCGGGCCGGGCCGGTGCCAACGATCCTGACCGGTACGCCGACTTCGGCCTCGACCAGGGCGACGAACTCCGCCGCCTTCGGGGGGAGGTCGGCACGGTTGCGCACCGCCGAGATGTCGCACAGCCAGCCGTCGAGCACGGCGTAGATCGGGCGGCCGTCGCTGTCGTACTCCGTGCAGACCTTGATCTCGTCGAAGGTGTCGAGCACGTCGAGCTTGGTCAGCGCCACCTCCGACAGCGAGTTGATGCGCACCGCCTTTCGGATCATCACGCAGTCGAGCCAGCCGGTGCGACGGCGGCGCCCGGTGACCGTGCCGAACTCGTGACCGATGTCGACGAGCTTGTCGCCGGTCTCGTCGAGCAGTTCGGTGGGGAACGGACCACTCCCCACTCGGGTGGTGTACGCCTTGGTGATCCCGACGATGCGTGTGAGGTAGCGCGGGCCGATGCCGGTTCCCACGCACGCGCCACCCGCGGTCGGGTTCGACGAGGTCACGAACGGGTACGTGCCGTGGTCGAGATCGAGGAACGTCGCCTGCGCGCCTTCGAGCAACAGGTGATCGTCGCGGTCCAGCGCATCGTGCAGCAGTTGCACCGTGTCGGTCACGTACGGCGCCAGCCGCCGGCCGAGCGTGGAGAAGCGGTCGACGACCTCGTCGACGTCGAGCGGGTCGCCGCCCAGCGCAACGATCTCGGCGTTGTGGCTGACGGCGTGTTGCTTGACCGACGCCGCGAACCCGGCCGGGTCGAGCACTTCTCCGGCGCGCACGCCTTCACGCCGTGCCTTGTCGGCGTAGGCGGGCCCGATACCCTTCAGCGTGGTGCCGATTCGGGCGTCGCCGCGACCGGCTTCGTACAGCGCATCGAGCGCCTGGTGCCATGGAAAGATCAGGTGGGCCTGGCTGCTGACCCGCAGCTTGGCGCAGCTGACGCCGCGCCCCTCCAACGTGTCGATCTCGTTGAACAGCGTGGGCATGTCGACCACCACACCGTTGCCGATCACCGGGATCACATGTGGGTACAGCACCCCGGAGGGCACCAGCTGCAACGCGTACCGCTCGGTCCCGACCACCACCGTGTGGCCGGCATTGTGGCCGCCCTGGTATCGCACGACGTGGGTGTGTTCGCTGGCCAGGAGGTCGATGACCTTGGCTTTGCCCTCATCGCCCCACTGGGCTCCAACGACGACGGTGACGGGCATGGTGAGACGCTCCTAGCGGCTTCGGGCGGAACGTGGGTGGATCCTACCCGATACCCTCGTCGCTGATGTCGGTGCTGCGCACGATGACCTGGTCGGCGATGGATGAAGACGCCCGCCGTGCCCTGTGCACGCGTGGCCTGGAGGCGATCTTCGACGCTGATCTGAAGACGGCGATCGGCCGGATCATCGACGACGTGCGTGCCCATGGCGACGAGGCCGTGTGCCGTGCCCTGCGCGACTTCGACAAGGTGTCGTTGCGGCCGGACCAACTTCGCGCGAGCGCGGACGAGATCGCCAACGCCACGGTGTCGGGAGATGTCGACCGCGCCATCGACGACGCCATCGTGCACCTGCGCGCATTCAACGAGCAGTTGATGGTCAGGGCAGCCGACTGGGACTTCGAGAGCGAGCCGGGCCTGTCGGTCGGCGAGAAGATCACCCCGATCAGTTCCGCGGGTCTCTTCGTGCCCAGCGGTAAGGCCAGCTATCCGAGCGTCGCCTACCAACTGGGCGTGCCGGCCACGGTGGCCGGCGTTCCCACGCTTGCCCTGGTCGTGCCGCCGATGCCCGACGGCAGCGGCAGCATCGACCCGGCGGTGCTGGTGGTGTGCCGCAAGCTCGGCATCGACAACGTGTTCCGCGTCAACGGACCAGCCGGGGTCGCCGCGCTCGGGTTCGGCACCGAGTCGATCCCGCAGGTCCGCAAGATCGTCGGGCCAGGCAGCCCTCCCGTCGCGTGTGCACAGGTGGAGATGCAGCGCTACGGCGTGGCGACGATGATGATTCTCGGGCCGACGGAGAGCCTGGTGATCGCCGACGATTCCGCGGATCCGCGCTATCTCGCTGCCGACCTGTTGAACGAGGCCGAGCACGGCATCGACTCTGCCGTCGTGCTCGTCACGACCTCGTCGGCGTTGCGCGACCTCGTCGATCTCGAGTTGCAGGTGCAGCTCGATGCACTGCCCCCGGCTCGGGCACAAGCCAGCCGCGCTGCACTCGGCGCCAACGGTGGTTGTGTGCTGGTCGGTGACCTCGAGGAGGCGGCGGCGGTCGCCAATCGATGGGCGCCCGAGCACCTCCAGGTCGCCGTCGAGGCAGCCGTCGAGGCACAGCTCGTCGATCTCCTGGTGAACGCCGGTGAGATCCTGATCGGCCAGCACACCCTGTTCGCCGCCGGCAACTTCGTGATCGGCTGCCCGGCCAGCCTGCCGACCGGCGGGTTCGCCCACGTGTCCAGCGGCATCACCGCCGACGCGTTCTTGAAGCGCACCGCGGTCGCTCGAGCGGACGCCCGAGCGCGGCGACGGATGACCCCGACGATCGTGGCCATGAGCAACCACGAAGGCTTCCCCGCCCACGCCAACGCGGCGCTCATCCGCGATGACCGATGACTGGCCCAGCTGACGTCATCTTCGTGCGCGTCGACGCCGGTGCTGTCGACGCTCACTGGGCACTGAAGCAATACTTCGACGAGCTCGACCGCCGGTTCGTCGGCGGCTTCAAGACCGACGAAGCCCTCGATGAGGCCACGCCCTCGTTCAACCCGCCGTCGGGCTTGTTCGTCCTCGCCATGATCGGAGACGACATCGTCGGGTGCGGCGGGGTGCAGTGGATCGACGGGTCGACCGGTGAGATCCGGCGAATGTGGGTCGACTCGGCGCGGCGCGGCACCGGGTTGGGCAAGCGCCTGCTCGGGCATCTCGAGAGTGAGGTGCAGGCCTCGGGCAGGACACGTGTCTTGCTCGACACCAACTCATCCCTCGCCGCGGCGATCTCGATGTATCGCGCCCTCGGCTACCACGACATCGAGCGCTACAACGACAACCCGTACGCACACCACTGGTTCGAGAAGGTGCTCGGTCTGCCTCGGTAACCCCTTGCGCCCTCACGCTCGACAGCGCATCCTGGGCGAGTGCACCCGGTGTGGAGAGGGCTGGCCGTCACGTCGTCGCTCGTGATCTGTGCCCAATGCGGGAGCGCCGCTCGCAGCCAGGACAGCGTCGTCCGCGCGACGTTGGTGACCACTCCCGTCGCGCAGTCGACGACGTCCGTCGGCACCACGATCGCCCCGGTCACGATTCCATCCCCGGCAACGACGGTCGACACCGGCGACACCATCACGTGGAGTGCACCGGCCGACGCGTTTGTCATCGGCGCGCTCCCGCGCGGCTTCGTGCCACATGGTCAGACGACCGAGGTCGAGGCGTCGGACTCACCGACCGGCGCGGCGCACGTGAGCCAGACCTTCATCGACCTGGCGATCCCGGCGCAGCTCGTCGTCAGCGTCGACACAGGCCCGCCTGCGGTCCTGCAACTGACCTCGAGTGGGATGACGCCGCGCACCGACGTGCTCGACGGCACCGACACCTACGTGTGGATCGACCCCGACACCGGGCAACTCGGCACTGCATGGCAACTCGCCGACGAGTCGGTCGTGTGGCTGTACGGCACGAACATTCCGGATGACACGATGTTCGACATCGCCCGATCCATCCACATCGCCGCGACGTAGCGCAGCCCAAACGGGAAGTGTGTACGTTCGACGCGACCCGTGTGCATCGAACGTACACAGTTCGCCGACGGCGACGACCTAGCGGCGGCGGCGGGGCTTGCGGCGGCGACCGACCAACAGCAAGAGACCACCGAGACCGAACAGCTCGCCGCCGGCGACCAGCTTCGAGACCACGACCGACCCGGTGGTCGGCAGGTTGGCAGCACGGTTCAACACCACGGTGTTGGACTCGGCGGACACCAATGCGGTCGCCGGGCACTGGAGGCCGTTGGCGCTGAGCAGCGGGCAGACGACTTCGAAGTCGGTGACCGGGGATGCGGTCGCAGCGGCCTGGTTGACGATCACCTTGGTAGCCACATCGGCGGCGGTGACCGTGTGTGTGGCGGTGCAGCTCAGGGATTGCCCGGGCGCCAGGTTGGTGGGCACACAGACACCGAGCACGCCGTTCGGATCGGAGATCGACACGCTGGTCAAGGTGACGTTGCCGGTGTTGGTCGCCGTGATCGTGTACGCGATCTGGTCACCGACCTTGCTGAACGATGTTGACGGCGACGACTTGGTGACCTCCAGCGACGAGTGCGGCATCGCCGGCGTGACGACTGCGGCGCTGTTGGCCGACACGGCGGGCCCGGTCGGAGGCAGCCCCGACACTGATGCCGTGTTGGTCAGCGTGCCGCGGTCGAGGTCGGCCTGGGTCACGAGGTGCGTCGCGGTGCAGGTGATCGTCTGACCTGGCGTCAACGTGACCGGGGCGCAGTTGGCCAGTGTTGCGTTCGCATCGGTGATCGTCACGCCGGTCAGCGTGACGGTGCCGGTGTTGGTCGCGACCAGCGTGTACGTCACCACGCCATCGACCGCCGAATAGGTGAGCGAGGCTGTCGACTTGGTGATCGAGAGCCCTGTGGCCGGGGGCACCACCGGGCTGACCTCGACGTTGGCGGAGGCCTGAGCGGTGACCGGCTGGCTCACCGTGCCGGCGGTCGCCGTGACGATGTTGAGGATCGGGCCAGAGGCGCCTGGCGCGATCTGCACGACCAGGGTGACCGTGACGTGGCTGCCCACCGGGAGGTCGGCGCCGAGCACCGGCGACCCGGTACCGGATGCCGACGTGCACACGCCACCGGCCGACCCGACACACGTCCACGTGAGAGGGATCAGACCGCTGGGCACGGGATCGGAGATCGCCACACCGTTGAGAGCGGCGGGGCCACCGTTGCCGACCACGATGTCGTAGGTGAACGTGTCACCCGGCAGCGCCGTCGCGACACTCGCCGTCTTGGTCAGTGTCAACGATGTCGTGAAGTCGACGGCGATCGTCGCGCTGGCGGTGTTGTTGGCCGGATTCGGATCGACGGTGCCAGCGCCGACCGCTGCAGTGGCCGTGTTGACCACCGTGTTGGGTGCAGCATTGGTCACCGTGGCGATGATCGCGAACGTGGCGCTCCCGCCGGCGAGCAGGTCGACGGTGGTCGCGATGTCACCGGTGCCCGAGGCCGGGCACGACGAACCTGGCGTGGCCGAGCAGGTCCACGAAGCGTTGGTCAACCCGGCGGGCATGGTGTCGAGCACGCTGACGCCCGTGGCCGGGTCGGGTCCACGGTTGGCAACCATGACGGTGTAGCCGAACGACTGGCCGGCGGGCACGGTGGCCGCGGACGCCGTCTTGGTGACGGCGATGTCGGCGGTGAACACCAAGGTGTCGGTGTCGCTCGCCACGTTGTTCGCCGGGTTCGGATCACTGATGCCCGGCGGAACCGTTGCCGTCACCGTGTTGGTCAGCGAACCAGCCGACGGGCCGGCCTGCAGCGACACCGTGAACGTCACCGTGCCACCGACAGCGAGGGCGACCGTGGTATTGATCGCGCCGGTGCCCGACGCCGATGCACACGACGATGCGGCAGAGGCCGAGCACGTCCACGACACCGTGGTCACGCCGACCGGCAGTGGATCGTCGATGACGACACCGGGCGCGGCCGAGGGGCCGGCGTTGGTCACGGCGATGATGTAGGAGGAGGTGGCGCCGGGTGACTGCGAGACGACGCCGTTCGACTTCGTGACAGCGATGTCGGCAACCGGCGTGAGCGTGTCGGCGTCGGTCGCCGTGTTGTTGCCAGCGGTCGGGTCGGTGACGGTCACGGGAGGCGCGATGACAGCGGAGTTGACCAGCGTGCCGGTCGCACCGGGTGACACGGTGCCGGTCACGCGCACAGCGACGTTGGCACCGACAGCGAGGTCGACGCCCAGCGATACATTGCCGCTACCGCCGGCCGCCGCGCATGCCGCACCTGCGCTCGGCGTGCACGTCCACGTGGCACCGGTGATCGACCCGGGGATGAGGTCGGTCAACGTGGCCCCCACGACCGCTGAGGGACCGGAGTTGGTGGCGACGATGTCGTAGCTGACCGGCGTGCCGGGTGTCAGCGAGGCCACGTGATCGGTCTTGGTGACCGACAGGTCGGCGACCTGGGTGATGGTGGTGAGATCGGTCGAGGTGTTGTTGGCGGGGTCGGAATCGACCACGCCGATCGGCAACGCCACGTTCGCGGTGTTCGACAACAGTCCGCCGGCACTCGAGGAGACGGTCGCTGTCACGGTGAAGGTCACGGTGGTCGCCGCCGGCATGTCGATCAACTGGTTGATCGAACCGGAGCCCGTCGCTGCACCACATGCCGCGCCGCCCGTGGGTGTGCACGTCCACGTCGCGCCGAGCAGCGTCGCGGGCAGTGCATCCGTCACCTGGATGCCGTCGATCTGTGATGGCCCCGGGTTGGTGACCACAATGGTGTAGGTGGTCGAGGTCCCGGCAACGATGGTCGCCACGCCGTCGGTCTTGACGATCGAGACGTCGCCGAGCCCGTTCACGATGGTGGCGTCGACGGCGACGTTGTTGGCGCTGTTCGGGTCGGTCACGCCTGCAGGAGCGTCGACCGTGGCGGTGTTGGTCACCACGCCCAGTTGATTGGAGGCGATGGTCGCGTCGATCGTGAACGTCGCCGTCCCACCGACGGCCAGATCGACCGTCGTGGCGATGTTGCCGGCGCCGCCAGGAACACACGACGAGCCCGGCGAAGCGCCGCACGCCCACGTCACCCCGGTGAGACCGGCGGGCATCAGGTCGGTCACCGGCGCACCGACGACTGCCGACGGACCGTTGTTCGTGACCACGACGGTGTAGGTCACCGGGTCGCCCGGCAGCGCAGACGCCAGGCCATCGGTCTTGGTGATCGACAGGTCGGCAACGGAGGTGAGTGCGTCGCTGTCGGTCGCCGCGCCATTGGCCGGGTTCGTGTCGACCACACCCGAGGGTGCGACGACCGTTGCCGTGTTGACGACGAATCCGGTTGCCGCCGGGTCGAGACTGGCAGCGACCGTGATCGTCAGCGAGCCGCCCACCGGCACGGTGGCCAGCACCGTCACGTCACCGGAGCCGCCAGGCGTGCCGCAGGTTGCGCCACCGGCAGCGACGCATCCCCACGTCGCTGCAGTGATCTCGGCCGGGAGGAGATCGGTGATCTGGGCGCCGACAGCCGAAGACGGCCCGCTGTTGGTGACCGTGATCGTGTAGGTGGTCGAGGTGCCGGGGACGACGGAGGTGACCCCGTCGGTCTTGGTGATCGCCAGGTCGACCGCGAGGGTGAGGGTGTCGGTGTCGGTCGACGCATTGTCGGACACGGTGGGGTCGACCACGCCGACCGGTGCCGCGACCGTGGCTGTGTTGGTCAGGTTGCCGGTCGCGGCAGCGTCGACCACGGCACTGAGCGTGTAGGTCGCTGTTGCGCCGGCCTGGAGGTCCACGGTGGTGACGATGTCACCGGTGCCGGACGCTACGCCGCACGAGCCTCCGGCGCTCGCAGTGCACGTCCAACTCGCTGCGTTCAGCGCGGCGGGCAGCACGTCGGTCACGGCCGCACCGGAGACCGCTGATGGACCGGCGTTGCTGACGATGACCGAGTACGTGATCGGGGTTCCCGGCACGGCCGAGGCTGCGCCGTCGGTCTTGACGATGCTGAGGTTGGCCTGTGGCGTCAGCGAGTCGACGTCGATCGCCGAGTTGTTCGCCGGGTTGGTGTCGGTGATGCCGGCCGCCGGGGTGACGGTGACCATGTTGGCGAGCAGGCCGACCGCCGACGGCGAGACGGTGGCCGAGACGATGTAGGTGATGCTGCTGCCGACGCCGACGTTGACGATCTGGTTGATCGAGCCACTACCCGAGGCCGCACCGCATGCCGACCCGGGTGCCGCATTGCACGTCCAGGTGGCGCCGAGCAAGGCGGCCGGCAGGCTGTCGAGCACGTTGGCGCCCGTCGACACCGATGGGCCGTTGTTGCTGACGATGATCGTGTAGCTGGTCGGTGTGCCCGGAACCACCACGACCTGTGCGTCCGACTTGGTCACCGAGAGATCGACCGCCGGGGCCAGGTTGGTCGAGTCGGTGGCCGAGTTGTCGGCGAGGTTCGAGTCCGTGAATCCGGCAGGTGGCACGAGGCTCGCCGTGTTGGTCAACACACCGGTGGCACCGGCGGCGATCGTCGCCGAGACGACGAAGGTGACCGTGCCGCCGGCCGCGACATCGACGAGTTCGGAGATGTCGCCGGCACCGCTCGGGTTCGTGCAGGCCGACCCTGGCGTGGCTGTGCAGGTCCACGTGACGCCGAGCAAGGTTGCGGGCATGGTGTCGGTCACGGCGACACCGGCGGCGGCCGACGGGCCGCTGTTGGTCACGGCGATGGTGTACACGGTCGGCGCACCTGGCACGGCCGAGATCTGCCCGTCGGTCTTGGTGATCGACAGGTCACCGACGGGGTCGATCTGGGTCGTGTCGGTCGCTGCATTGTTCAGCGTGTTGGGGTCCACGGCGCCGGGTGGCACGTCGATCTGGGCGGTGTTGGACAGCGTGCCGGCGGTCGCCGAGACGGTCGCGGTCACGGTGAAGGTGACCGAGCTGCCGACGGCCAGATCGACCGATTCGTTGAGGTCGCCGCTGCCGGCGGCAGGGCACGACCCGCCGCTGGCCGGCGCGCACGTCCACGTGACACCGGTGATGCCGGCAGGCATCGTGTCGGTGACCACCGCGCCGACGATCGCCGACGGGCCGGCGTTGCTGGCGACGATCTGATAAGTGATCGAGTCGCCGGGACGAGCGTTGGTGTCGTTGTCGGTCTTGGTGATCGCCAGATCGGCGACCGGGTCGAGCGCGTCGGTGTCGGCCGCCGAGTTGTTCGCCGGGTTGGGATCGACGGCACCCGGTGGCGGCGTGATGGAGGCCGAGTTCGTGATCGAACCCGTTGCCGCACTCGACACCGTGCCGCTGACCGTGAACGTCGCGGTGCCGCCAACAGCGAGGGCTACCGTTGTGTTGATGCTGCCCGACCCGGAGGCGGCGCACGTTCCAT